>JBFOLQ010000168.1:0-2979 GCA_040830145.1 Flavobacteriaceae bacterium
ATCCTTGGTTCCCAAACCCAATTCCATCAAGCTGGGTAATGGAGGTTTTGCCCTTGATGGGGATACACGTTTTGTAGTGGACAAGGCAGATACGATGGTCACGACCCACGTGTTATCAGAACGTTTTCAATCAGCTTTTGGTAGTACGTTTAAGGTGGTATCAAAGGCCCCGGAACACAATTACATACGATGGAGGGTCGACACCCATAGGCCAGATGAAGGGTATACGTTGAATATTGGGGCCGATAGTATCATTATCTCCGCCAAGGATGCTCCAGGGTTTATCCATGCCCAGCAAACAATTCTTCAACTATTGCCCAATGACATATGGTCAAATACCACCTCTACAAGCGAAGATTGGGTGCTCCCTGCGATATTCATTGAGGACGCTCCCCGATTTCAATGGCGGGGCCTTATGTTGGACGTATCCCGGCATTTCTTTGGAATCGCGTATATCAAAAAGACCTTGGATCGCATGGCCATGCTGAAACTGAATACATTTCATTGGCATTTGATTGATGATCAGGGATGGAGGATTGAAATCAAAAAATATCCCAAGCTTACGGAAATTGGAGGCTTTCGGGTAGATCAAGAAGATCGTCATTGGAATGATAGAAACCCTAATGATCCTGGAGAAAAAGGTACCTATGGGGGCTATTATACGCAAGAAGAGATTAAGGAAGTGGTGGCCTATGCCAGTAGATTGGGCATAACGGTAGTGCCCGAAATAGAAATGCCGGCCCATGTGACCAGTGGGATGGCTGCCTACCCTGAGTTGACCTGTTTTGGCCAACCCGTTGCGGTACCTTCTGGGGGTATTTGGCCCATAACCGATATTTACTGCGCAGGAAAGGAGTCAACCTTTGCATTTTTGGAAGATGTACTTGATGAGGTGATGGACATCTTTCCATCGGAGTATATCCATGTGGGGGGTGACGAGGCCACGCGGACCAATTGGGAAAAGTGCCCCGATTGCCAACGGCGGATAAACGAGGAAGGTCTTGCTGACGAAGGGGAATTGCAGAGCTATTTTATAAAGCGGGTGGAACAATACCTACGCTCAAAAGGCCGAAAACTGATAGGGTGGGATGAAATCTTGGAAGGCGGATTGGCCCCAGGGGCAGCAGTGATGAGCTGGCGGGGAGCGAAAGGGGGCATTGAGGCTTCAGAACAGGGACATCCGGTGGTCATGACCCCAGGGGAACATTGTTATCTAAACCATTACCAAGGCCCACAGGAAGGTGAGCCCTTGGCACAAGGTGGGTTTACCCCAATTACGAAGGTCTATGATTTTGATCCGGTGGTTGAAGGGATGTCTCCAGAACAGGCAAAATGGGTACTGGGCGGACAGGCCAATCTATGGTCAGAGTATATTACCACGGAAGCACATTCTGAATATATGTTGTTCCCACGCTTACTGGCTATGGCCGAAACCTTATGGACATCAAAGGAACAGAAGGATTGGCCGGGATTTGCCCAACGTATGGAAGCTTTTTTTCCAAAATTGGAAACCATGGGGATCAATTACGCCAAAAGTGCCTATACCATTCGTTCAAAGGCTGAGGTAGATGACGAAAAAAATACGGTGTCCGTATCCCTGTACAACGAAGTCCCCCAATCCACCATTACATACGTCTTGAACGATGGGGACTTACATTCGGATGGTGTGGTATATGAAGGGCCCATTGCGTTGGAAAAGACGACCCGCATTAAGGCGGGAATCGTGGAGGCCGGTGCCGTCAAGGGAAACATCTTTGAAGAGACCTATACCTATCATAAGGCGGTAGGTAAGCCCATTACGTTTACGCATGATATGTACGGTAAATACCAAGGAGCGGGTCCGCAGAGCCTTGTAAATGTGGTTCGTGGGAGTGCCAATTTCCACGATGGCCAGTGGCAGGCCTGGTTGGGCAAGGATATGATTGCTACCATTGACCTGGGTACTCCCATGGAGGTGTCAAAGGTGACGGTCGGTGCCATGGAGAACCAACCTCCGGGTATTTTCTATCCAACAAGGGTTCAGGTCGAGATTTCCTTGGACGGGACCCATTTTAATGTGGTAGGTTTTACGGAACGCCCCTTTGCCCCAAGTGCAAAGGCCCAATTAACAAATTTTGGGATAGATTTTGAGAGGGCCCAAGCCAGATATCTTCGGGTTACTGCCACTAATTTGGGAAAAGCCCCCAACGGGAGCGGGTCTTTTCTTTTCATTGATGAGATACTGGTGGAATAACCAGATGGGAAGTACAGTAGTACTGATGCCGTTTTGAATCGTTATAAGTGTGAAGTCGTCTAGACCACTTCACTAAATAGGAGAACACATAATTATGGAATCGTATCCCTTACGTAGAAGAAGGAAGGGTTTGATGTTTTGGGCCATAGGACAGGTATGGGTCCAGATGGCGGTATGCACCTTCTTGGTTTTGGGATGCCAATCCCATGGAGGGATGAGGGTCATACAAGGGGGAGAAAGTGATTTCCGTATTATGTGCAATGCAGCTTCGACCCCTGCAGCAACTCTTATGCAACGATATGTAAAGGACGCAACGGGCGTGGAATTGCCCATCATCAATGAAATGGATGGTGAACAGAACCCAACCATTGCCCTATTGGTGAATGATGGACTCAATGAACATGCGGTACATTATACCGTAGAAAGTGATGGTGTGCAGATACAGGGGGGGTCGCCCAAAGCCCTTCGAAATGCCGTTTACCTGTTTTTGGAAAGGGAAATGGGTTTTCAATGGTGGGCCCCGGATGCTGACATGGTGTCTAATGGCTCCGATGTGGTACTGTCGCCAACCGTTTATGATTATACACCTCCCATTACCACACGTACGGTACATTCCAAATTGTATTACGAAAACCCTGAATTTGCCGCTTGGCATAAGGTCACGGATGAGGCATTTCCGGGATATGTGCCCACGGCCCGTGTGCATACCTTTCATAGGTTTTTGCCGGAGGAACATTTTTATGAAG
>JBFOLQ010000169.1:0-4489 GCA_040830145.1 Flavobacteriaceae bacterium
ACGTATTGCCCACATCAAAATAGGTGTCAGCTACATACTCATTTCCATCATAGGCGGTCGCCGTACCTCCAGTATTGATTCGAAGGGCAAAGTCAGTTATTCCACACCCTCGTGCTTTTCCCCCATCATATATGGACCACCCGAACGCATCCATAAGATGCTGTCTGGCTTCCTCAGCATCACAGTATTTGTTGGTCCCTGCTTCAAAAAGCACATTAGGCTGCAGGCTGGCCAACTGGGCCCAACCCAACAGAGTCAGGTCATAATTGGTATCGGACAAACCTGACTCGTCAAAAAATGCTTTAAGGTTACCTACAGTTTGTATATCCCAATCGGCTAAATTCTGATTAAATAATCTGGCATTCTGGAACATGCCCTCCATATTTAATACCCTTGATACATCCCATTGAGATAAATCCCAATTGAATCCCGTAGCGTCATGAAACATATAGGCCATGTTCTCAACATTGGATACATCCCAGTTGGCAATATCTTGATTGAAACTATTTGCCCCCCTAAACATGGCATTCATGTTCTGAACCTTCGAAACATCCCAGTTCCCTATATTCTGATTAAAAACATTATTGTACTCAAACATACCTCTTGAGTCCACCAAACTACCTGTATCCCATGAACTTATATCTTGCACGAAACTATGGTTGTATGCAAACATATATTGCATATTCGATACCTTGCCCACATTCCAAGCACTAATGTCATCATTAAAATTGCTGGCTCCTGAGAACATTTGTTCCATTGTATGAACCTCGCTTACATCCCAAGAACCTATACTTCCATTAAAATTATAACATGAACGAAAGAGACTAGCCATATTGGTTATGGCACTTGTATCCCAACTGGCAAAGGAATCATTCCCTGTTAAACCATTACAATACATAAACATAGCTTGCAATGAGGTTGCCTCGGTTATATTAGGTGCATCTTCAGCATTGACATCCAGGTAATTACAACCCATAAATGCAAACTCCATGGACGACCACGGGTTGGTACCCCACTGCTGTATCCTTATTATCTTATTTTTATCCCCATTATTATTAAAGAAAATCCTGGGGAATTGTCCTGATATTGTAACTGTGTATACTCCTGGTGTTTCATAATCATGTGTTATATTCCCCGTAATGCCTTCGTCCAAGGTGCCATCACCCCAATCAACCCTATAATTGTATACCTCTTCTGGATGGGTGGGTATGGTAATCTGGGTTTCAGTAGATGCATCTCCTTGATTATCCGTTTTCCAAACCGTAATAAAACTACTAGTATCAGGAGTACATTCTTCCCCAGCATCATTGATGGTCCATCCATAGGTATCAACAAGTATCTGTCTTTCATCCGCGCTGTTGCAATAGTGGTTTTGGCCAGCATCAAATGTCACATTATTTTGAAGTTCACTCAATCCACTCCAAGATGTCAAAAGGGTATCGTATTCCTCCATTGAAAGGGATACGCCGTTCAACATGAGTTGCATATTCCCTACGCTGCCTATATCCCATTCCGCTATTTTGCCATTAAAATTCACGGCACCATTGAACATTCTGGTCATGGAAGTAGCATTGGCTACATTCCAAGAGGATACATCGCCATCAAAATCAATGGCGCCCTCAAAAACAACATTCAAATTGGTGACATTGGTGACATTCCAACTCGTAAGGTCCTGATTGAATTTTGTCGCATTTTGGAACATGCCCTCCATGCTTTCGGCGCTGGAAATATTCCAATTCCCAATATGTCCAAGTGGCCTTTCCACCCCAGCGAACATATAGCTAAAGTCCGTTACCGTAGAAACGTCCCAAGTCCCAATATTCCCATATTGTGAGTACAAGTACGTGGCATTCCTGAACATGCCCTTCAATGAAGTCAAAAGGCTCAAATCTGGAAGATCTTCGGCATTAGGACTCAAATGTATACAACCCTTAAAGGCATCTTCCATGGATGTCCACTTAGTGGTTCCCCATTTCACGATTCTGTTTATTTTTTGGGCATCACCGGTGCCATTGAAATAAATCCGTGGAAACTCCCCGGAAATCGTAACCGTGTAATCACCTATTTCGGCATAGGTATGGGTAATATCGCCCGTAACACCTTCTGAGACCGAACCATCGCCCCAATCCACCATATAATTATATGATTCACCCGGAAATGTCGGTATGGTAATCTGATTATCGTTCGAAGTCCCCGAATATCCAGTATACCATTGTGTAACAAATGGATATTCCACGGGGGGAGGCAGTCTGGCATCATCCTTGGCTAGTTTCCATGTACTTGATGACGTACCGGCCCACAGATAATCTGAATCAAAGGCTATACGGTTCACACCTTGATTTGCTAAATTTTCAGATATATCATACCACTCATTCCTATTTACTGAGGTAACCCATACCCCGTTCAACGTGGCCGCATAAATAGAATCATTCGCGATAATATCACGTACACCGTATGGTACTGGTTGCCGTTCATCGTTCAATCGTTCCCAAGAATCCCCAAAATCTGAACTTACATAAACTCCGTTATAATTTGAAACAAAGAGTTTATTCCCACTCACTTCAATATCAGTAATGGCGCCACTATACCCAATGGAAACTGCTTCCTTCCAGGTTGCCCCCATATCGGGCGACAAATAAATCTGCGAATCACTTGTGCTGATGGCGAGGGTATCACCCATAATCGCCAATTCTCGAAAATAGGCCGGTTCCTGTAATGCACTAATGTTCAATTGGCTCCATGCCCCCCCCATATCGGACGACTTATATATACTTGTGCCCGATGACGCCGTTATCACAATACCGTTATCATGGGCCACATCCCAAGTGGACTGGTTGATTCCAGGATCAAATATCAGTTGCCATGATCCACCTGAATCAGTAGACTTGTAGATTCCATCTTCTGACGCCACGAATAGATTACCATCAACCCCAATTATTTCAAAGATATATCTGGATCCATTGGTGTTCATTCCAGTATTTATCCGTTGCCATGTAGCACCACTATCCCCAGACCTGAAAACACCCTGTCCACGAGATCCCACAAAAACATTGCCTTGGTAGGGTAAAACCGAAGAACTCAAAACAGCCTTAATACCCACATCATATGGAAGCCATGTATCTCCATCATCCAAAGATCCAAACATACCTTCCACCGAACTCAGCAACAATACATCCCCAGATAGGAAAACATCCCTTCCATAGGTAACAACATTTTCATTTTGAATAAGTTGCCAGTTTTGTCCTAAATCATCAGATTTATATATCTTGCCTCCAGAACCCGTTACATAGATACTCCCAAGATATCCATCAATATTACTAATACCATAACCAAACAAGGTGGACGAAGCCGTCCATGATAGTACATCCTGTGTGGAAAATACCCTACCTGAACTTACAATAAACAATCTATCCTCCATCACCATAAGATTACTTGCCGCATCAAATAGATTATCAACATCAACACGGATCCAACTTTGGCCATTATCAGTTGATTCATAGAATCCTCCTTCGTAATCATTTCCTACAGCGAAGAGTCGTGAGTTGAATACTTCAAAATCCCGAAAATGAATACCAGATATTGCCTCCCCAACATAGGAATAGCTTTGGCCTCCATTATTGGAATATGTAATTCCTCCGTTTTCGTTACCGCCATAAATATTGTTTCCGTTGGCATATATGGCATAAAATGTTTCTGTAGCTATTCCCGAATTAATGGCCATCCAACTTTCACCTTCATTTTCAGATTTATACAAGCCGTTACGACCTACAGAGGCATAGACTGTATTATTATCTGTATGAAGGTCCAAGATTTGGGCCCCAGTAGGCAAACCATTGTTTACCGAAAACCAATTGGCCCCGTTATCTGAAGATTTGTAGATTCCTGACTCGTTTGCCGCAACAAACAGGCTACCATTGAGCTCAACGATTTCACCCAAGGAACCTCCTTCTGGTCCCTCTGTTTGAGCCCATTGCCCAAAACCAACAAAACAAGAACACAATAGTATACTGAAAAGTAGTGTATTTTTCATTTTCAAATATTTAAAAGCCAGAAATATAGAGTCTACCACAATAATACTGTTTATTTATTTCATTTAACATCTAAATTGATACTCCTTCTTTAACGGCACATTTTTATCGATGAAATACACACTCAAACAAACCAGCCCCAACGATGGTTATCGTTGGGGCTGGTTTAAATATTATGAACAACTTGTTTTCAGTGTTTTACCGCCATTCGTTTTTGGTAGGAATTCCCTTTTACATCCACAATGTTCAAGATGTATGTACCTGTTCCACATCCACTCACATCAAGCCGGTACCCTGCTCCCATTTCCACATTCTTGGGAACATAGCTCCTTACCAACCGACCGGCCATATCAAAGACCACAATCCTTTGGGCACGTATGGGGGTATCAAACTCGGCCTGTATGTAGGTGTCCGCTTGATTGGGATACAGGTCCATTTGGTTGTCCTGTGCTCCTTTGACC
>JBFOLQ010000170.1:0-2409 GCA_040830145.1 Flavobacteriaceae bacterium
GGGTAAAAAAGACTCCAAAAAAGCAAGGAATTGAATATCGAATTGCTCACCACCAACACTTACATAGGGAATCAAAAAAAACACAAGGGTCACCAAAAAAATAAGTAACGGAAAAATGGCCATAAAAACACTGAAAGAGATGGCACTTGCCCTCGTGGAAAGTGTCCCTTGGACAATCCCCACAATATACATTTCCATAAGATCATAAAGGGAAAGCCCCTCAAAGGCCGGTAATTTTATCTTTTTAAACAAGCGGGCCACTGAATTGACCACGGGAATCCTGGCAATCTTTTCCTCTATTGCATCTGACATGTCATACCGCTTTTAGGCTCAAGTCCATATTGTATACCGAATGGGTGAGGGCTCCGGAGGAAATATAATCTACCCCGCATTCAGCATAGCCGCGCACCGTTTGTTCGTTGATTCCTCCAGAGGATTCGGTCAGACATTTGTCCCCAATGAGTGCAACGGCCTCCCTAGTTTCCCCATAATCAAAATTGTCAAGCAAAATTCGGTATACCCCATCAGATTTTAAGATCTCCCGTACCTCGTCCAGATTTCGAGCCTCTACAATAATCTTCAAATCCCTCTGGGTATCCGCAAGGTATTTCTGTGTCTTGGCTATGGCCTTGGTAATCCCGCCGGCAAAATCAATATGATTGTCCTTTAACATAATCATATCATATAGGGCGAAACGATGGTTCTCCCCTCCCCCTATCTTTACGGCCCATTTTTCAAGGGCACGGATTCCCGGGGTAGTCTTTCGGGTATCCAATATTTTGGTACCCGTTCCTTCCAACAATTCCACAAACCTCCGGGTCTTGGTCGCTATGGCACTCATGCGTTGCATGGCATTGAGTACCAAACGCTCAGCCTTTAGGATACTCAGGGAGCTTCCCTCCACAAAAAAGGCAACATCCCCATATTTTACATGATTTCCATCTTTGATACGTACATCCATGGTAAGATTGGCATCGACATAGGCAAATACCTGCTTGGCAAATTCCACCCCTGCCAAAAATCCTTCATCCTTGACCAAAAGCTTGGCCTTACCCGTGGCCGTGGACGGAATGCAGGCCAGAGAGCTATGGTCCCCATCACCCACATCCTCACGGATGGCATTGGAAATAATCATGTTGAGTTCTTTTTCAAATTGGGCTTGGGATATCATGTTTTAGTTTTATGGTCGCTAAATTACTAAAATGCTTTCTGGGTTGGGTAATGGGCCATCGGCCATGGTTTTGTTGGGCAGCCAACATATAAAATTGAACTTGAATTTGAACGTATCCTCTTTTTTATCCAGCCACATATCCCATACTAAATGGGGTCCGCTGAAAACCGATTTCCAAAAACTATCTTTGTCCCATGAGAATTATTTTGCTTTGGGTGGGAAAAACGGATGGAAAGGCACTACAGGAATTAGTGAACGAATACCAAACCCGGTTACAACGCTACATAAAATTTGAAATTGTCACCATTCCCGGCCTTAAGAATACCAAAAACATGACCGAAGCCCAGCAAAAACAAAAGGAAGGGGAACATATCCTTTCAAAACTACAGCCCAATGACTTTCTAGTACTCCTTGACGAACGTGGGACCTCTTATTCTTCCGTTTCGTTTTCCAGGTTCCTACAGCAACGTATGAACCAAGGTATCAAACGATTGGTCTTTGTGGTCGGGGGACCATACGGATTCAGTGAGAGGGTCCATACGAAAGCAAACGGGAAAGTAAGCTTATCCCACATGACGTTTTCACACCAAATGATACGTCCCTTTATTACAGAACAGATTTACAGGGCTTTTACCATTTTACGAAACGAGCCATACCACCACGGCTGAAACACACTTCCTCCCGATTGGAGGGTCTTGGTAAAATAAAAAAGGAAGAAAGATTACGCAGGTATGGGTGTAAAACAGGAGTTTCAGCCAATTTGAAAACGTGTAAGTCACTTCTAATACAATACCCTAAACTTAATGGTATCTGGCACTTTTTTAAGGGCTTTGGTAACTTCTTTGTTATATTCCTTGTCCACATCAGTGATAACATACCCCACTTCATTGTCAGTGGAAAGATACTGCCCCAAAATGTTTAACTTATAGTGGGCCAATACCTCATTCACCTTGGCCATAATGCCGGGTACGTTTTTGTGTATGTGCAAAAATCGATGGGCATTGTTCTGCTTGGGCAGACGTATATTGGGAAAGTTGACGGCGTCTACCGTGCTTCCCGCGTTGATGTACTCCATAATCTTGTTGGGTACAAAATCTGCAATATGCCGTTGGGCTTCCTCCGTACTTCCGCCGATATGCGGGGTAAGAATGACATTATCAATACCTTGCATAGAGGTCACAAAACTTCCATTGGCCCTAGGTTCCTCAGGAAATACATCCAAGGCCGCCCCACCTAAC
>JBFOLQ010000171.1:0-3366 GCA_040830145.1 Flavobacteriaceae bacterium
AAACGTGAAACAATACGCCTTTAAAAAAGGTGAAATATTGGATATTCTACTTCTAAGTAAAAGGGCCAGCACGGATAGTCTATTTAAAAACTACAGGAAGACTGTCTTCCCCATTGGCCAGGAATACGGATATGAAGGAATGCCTTCGTGGCCTGTGAGCGAACCGGCACTTCAGGGAAATTACCAACCAGAGTTTTTGATTATAGCCAAGTGGAAAAATATAACGTTGAGAAAGGGATTCTTACAGAACATTGAAAGAGTCGTTCCCGATTTCCACGAACAGAGAAGGCAAATATGGCCAACCTTCCATTTAACCTATTATAAAATAAAGAAAGATCTCTTATTTTCCATAAATGGCAATCGATACAACGTGGTCAGTGCCTTCTGGTATGACAAGGACACCAAGGGAAAGAAATTTGCAAAACAATGGATAGCCGATGCCAAAGTTTCTGGAGCTGGGATACAATTGGTGCTGGCTGGGGGCACCTCCCCTTTTGGTTACCACTATGGGGCCGACAGTTTCATAATTACCTCGTGGAAGGACAAAAAAGCTTTTTTAAACTTCCAGAAAAGTTATGATGGCCGCTATGAAGGGCAAGTGGCCCATATAAATCAATTTTCACTGAGCCAATAAGAGTACATGCAGACATTCGTTGACCAACTTGTTTATCTGGCCTATTTCCAAGGATGGTTTCTTTTATTCGTATTCCTATTTTCCCCAAAAAATAGAAAAAGCACCAACCTTTATTTGGTTGTATTCATTGTGGCACTTATGATCGGACTCACTGGCAGGATACTTTACATCTCCGGCCTGGTATCACCCAATTACCGTTGGGTGGTGTTTTCTGAATTTGCCACCCTGCTTTTCGGGGCTACTGTTTTTCTTTTTACCCGTTCCTCATTAACGGGCGAAACATTTGACAGGAGGGATTTGGCACATTATGTCCCCGCACTTATTTATAACATCCTGGTCACTTTTTTCTTTATCCTACCAGATGATACAACCCTAGCCGCTCGAACGGAAAGCGGAATGCAGTACACCCTAATTCTCGTATTTGTAGGTGTGGGCCTATGTATCAACATAACGTATTGGGCATTGAGCCTTAAATGTTTTTTGACAGCACGAAATAGGTTGGGAAATGAGGTAAGCCATGCTATTAAAACTGGGTTTTTCCTTCATTTTTTGATGGCAATCGGCCTCTGTATGGCCATATGGCTTTCCCTATACCTGATGGGCTTGTTGAAGCTACTCAATTTTGACAGATTGGCCTGGCAATTGGTATGGATGAGTATCGCGTTGGTCATTCTGTTCATCACCTTTTACAGCATAAAAACCCCCGAAGTATTCAAGGTGGCCAGGATGACCCGTAAAAAGAAATATGCCCATTCCAAATTAACGGTCAAGGATATGGGCAGGCTCAAAGTGACTTTGGAGCAATTAATGGAAGAGAAAAAACCATATCTCAACCAAAAATTGATGAAAGAAGAGTTAGCTGAGTTACTGGGTGTAAGCAAACCCGAAATTGCCAGGTTATTGAACGAACACATCGGCATGAATTTTTTCCAGTTCGTGAACTACTATAGAATCAAGGAATTCATTGCGCTGGCAAAAACCCGGGGAATGGAGAACTTGACCCTATACGGTTTGGCCCAGGAAGCAGGGTTTAACTCCAAGACAACATTCAATAAGGCATTCAAGGATATAATGGGGATAACCCCCAAGAAATATTTTCAAAATTCCTAATAAATCAAGTATTATAAAAACAGACCATGAACAAAAATTCAATAGTGACGCTCTTCTTCTTCAGTCTCTCCCTAACACTCCATGCCCAACTACGTATTCCAGCCCCAAGTCCATCATCCAAAACATTTCAGACGATAGGGGTTACAGATATTGAAATAAGTTATTCCCGTCCCGGGGTAAAGGGAAGGAGCATATTTGGTGAAAATGGATTGATTCCCTTCGGAAAATTATGGCGCACTGGAGCCAACAATGCCACAAAAATCACTTTTGGGGACGATGTCACCCTCGGCACACATAAGGTGGAGAAAGGAGCATACGCCATTTTGACAAAACCTGGGGATGATTTTTGGGAGATATATCTGTATCCGTATGAATCAAGTACGTGGAACAGATACATTGATGCCACACCGGCCGCCAGCATCACAGTATACCCAAAAAGACTACATGGGAAAAGGGAAAACCTATTAATGACCTTCGACAATATAACCAATGAGAGTGCCCTTTTGATCCTTGAATGGGAGTACACACAAATCGCCATACCCCTTAAAGTACCGGGTAGGGAAAAAATATTGCCTGCCATTGAGAAGGCACTGGGCGGCCCCTCAAATTTTGAGTACTTTTTGGCTGCCTCCTACCTACATGATGAAAACATTGATTTGGACAAGGCTCTTGCGTATATCCAAAAAACGACCAAAAATGGGGATGGGCGCTTCTTTGAATACCGTAGGGAAGCATTGATATTGGCCGATTTGGGAAGGAAGGAAGAGGCCATTGAAGCGGCCAAAAAATCATCGGTCCTTGCAAAAAAAGCTGGTTTGGACAATGTGGTGGAACTCAACGATCAATCTATCCGCACATGGAGCAAAGATGGGGACTGACACTATATCAGTGCTTTTCCATCTCCCCAACCCTCGTGGGTTTTCTATATCTATGAAACGGCTGTCGTAAGAGTCCCATTAGACTGGCATTCTCCTTCTCATCGGGAAAGGTATCCACACCATATACAATGGTCTCCGTATCCATTTTCATGAAAGTCCCGAAGATGCGGTCCCAAATGGAGAAAATATTGCCATAGTTACTATCGGTATAGGGCAACATATAATGATGGTGCACCTTGTGCATGTTGGGAGATACAATAATCCAACTCAAGACATCATCCACTTTTTGTGGCAAGCGAATATTGGCATGGCCGAACTGGGTAGCCACAAGTGATAGACTCTGGTAGAGCATAACAATACCAATGGGTGTCCCGACAATAAAAACCCCTGCCAGCGTAAAGACAAAACGCACAACGCTTTCCAAGGGGTGATGGCGGTTGGCCGTAGTAGTATCCACATGATGGTCCGTGTGGTGCACCAAATGCACCATCCAAAGGGGCTTTACCTTATGTTCCACATAATGTGCTAAATAGGCCCCAATGAAATCCAATAACAATACCCCTGTTACCACATAGAGCCAAAACGGCATGGTAGGCAACCAGTTTAGGATTCCAAAGTCATTGGTGGCCGTCCAATCCGCCGTACTGAGCAACAAGAAGGCCAAGGCAAAATTGATGACAACAGTGGTCAGGGTAAAGAAGAAATTGGGCATCGCATGCCGCCATTTTTTATAATTGAAACGAA
>JBFOLQ010000172.1:0-3024 GCA_040830145.1 Flavobacteriaceae bacterium
AGGATGTCTTACCGCTCAATTTTTCATGAACAGAAAGGGGGATAAGATTTATGGTATTGAAATCAATCCCAGATTTGGTGGGGGCTACCCCCTATCGTATTTGGCGGGAGCCAATTTTCCCCAATGGATCATTAAGGAGTACCTAATGAACGGGGAGATGGACGATATGTTCGATTGCTGGGAAAGCGATCTACTCATGCTTCGATATGACGATGAAATTTTAGTCCATGGATTTAAGGGTTGACCATGCCTCTGTCGTCGTTTTTGATTTGGACGACACCCTTTATAATGAATTGGATTTTTTAAGGTCGGCCTATTGGGAAATTGCATTAAAAATAGCTCCGAGTGCCCCAGGGCCCATTTTCTCCCAAATGTTTTCACAATACAGAAATGGCATAAATGTATTTGAGAAAATATCCAATCAGCTCAATCTTGATATAACACAATTGATCCATTCATATAGGAATCACTTTCCCACCATTCAATTATTCGATGGGGCTTTGCCCCTACTTGAAAAAATCAAATCTAAAAATGGCAAAATAGGCTTGGTAACGGACGGGCGTTCCATCACACAACGAAATAAGGTAAAGGCCTTGGGCCTCACCCCGTTTTTGGACCACATCGTTATCTCTGAAGAACTTGGGACCGAAAAACCCAACCCAGAAAATTTTCGGGCCATCGAAAGACATCTACCGGGGACCCACTACCATTACATTGCGGATAACCTAAAAAAGGATTTTGTAGCTCCAAAAAAGATGGGATGGCAGGCCATTGCCTTGATTGACAACGGTAAAAACATTCACAGTACTACCCATTTATATGTACAAAATGAAGTGCATACCCCACACTATTATATCAAATCATTAACTGATATTCAGGTGGTCTAAATCAAAACTTCACAATCTCAAACTCAGATCGCCGATTGATCTTGTGACCATCCTCCGGGCACTGTACATTGTTCCCACAATCGTTCAACAACTGCTTCTCTCCAAAGGCCTGAACAGTAAGTCTATTCTCAGGTATTCCTCTGGAAACTAGAAAGTCAATCGTCTTTTTTGCCCTTCGCTCGGACAACCACTGGTTATATTGATCAGGACCACGGGAATCAGTATGGCCCGAAATGGCTATGTGCACATTGGGATATTCCTCGAGTAGGGTAATAATTTCCCCAAGTACTTCTTTATATTCTTTTGTCAAATAGGAAGAATTGTATCTGAACAAGACATTTCCAATACCTGCCAATTTATCATTGATCTGTTGTTGCAATTCCTGTTTAGCCCGTATTTTGGCCTGTTCTTCCGCTTCGGCCTCTGCCAATAAACGTGCCTTTTCACGTTCTTCTTCCAAACGTTGTGCCATCAATGCCTCTTCCTTGGCCTTTTCAGCGGCCGCAATGGAGTCCTGGACCTCTTGTCTTCTCTTTTCAAGCTCATTTATCAAAGCCAGCTTCTCCTCCCCTTTTTTGGAAAGTCCCTTTTCAATACCAAACTGGTACACAAGGCCTGCGGCATGTTGCAAATGATTGGTCCCCTTATCCCCCATTCTCCATTTTCCCGAGGAGTTGAAATCCAATCCCCACCTATCTGAAAGCCAAGTCCTAAATCCCAGCACGGCATTATAGGTTCCACGGCCTTGGTTGTTGGCATCCGTATAGCCTACTCCAATACCCACATAAGGGTCAAACCAAGCTGTTTGGCCTATAATCTCGTTCAAGTCATAGGACAAACGGGCATCAATGGCATAATAATCCCTGTCTTCGGTCAATACAACACCATCAACCAACTTTCCTTCCTTGTACTTATTATAGGTTCCGATAGCCTCTAGGCCCAATCCATTCTTAAAATAGCGGCCCAAACTAATTCTAGACGGAAAAACGACCGTATTCCATTGCTCACCAAATGAAAAAAGATTATTGAACACATCTCCTGAATCGTCCACGAAATTATACCCCAGGCCCACCATCCACGAACTTTGGATGACACTATCCTTATCTGTCAATACGGGTATTTCCAATTCCTCTTGGGAGAAGGTCATCAAGGAAGTAAAGACTGTCACTAAGGTGAAGAGCAATTTTTTCATGGCTTACACATTTTGGGGCCCTCAATATCGCAAAATTATCGCTGACACAAAAAAGAGCCCATTTTTTGCCCTGAACAGCAAGAATTTTCGCTCCGTTGCACAAAAAAGTTCCTTGAAAAGGCTATTTTATATTTTGGAAAGAGACTTCCTTCTTGCTATGGGGCAGTTTATAGATTGAAAATGACCGAAGGTTTTCCATGGTATGCTTTCCACTATTTGATTTTTTCGGGATACCCACAACGATATTTCCATCGGTCCCTTGTTCCATATGCAACGTAGGAGAGGCCTCAACACGTCCACTGCAGTAGATAAGCAACATCTCCTTTTCAAAATCAACCACTGGTAGTGGGAGTCCTGGTTTTCTGGTCCTGTTGACCTTGACAAAGAATTTTTTTAGGTCTTTTTGGTTTTTAACAACCATGGTCTCTGGTTGGTCCATATCCGAAAAGGTATCGGTGAGCACCAACTCAAGTCCTTTATCTTCCCCATTTGGCGCATCAGTAGCCTTTTCCTGACCCTTACAACAGGCAAAGAGTAAAATGAACGGCAAAATCACTGGTGCCAGCTTAGGCATGTAATTTAAATCTCTCTTGATAGGCTTTTTCATAAATGTCTTCATATAAGGGCAGTACTTTTAAAATATCAAACTTTAGGGCTTCCTGATATGCATTTTCCTTAAATGTCTCCAATGTATCCCAGTCACTAAGGATTTTAAGTGCATTTTGGGCCATATCGTCTACATCCCCAACATCGCTTAAGTATCCGGTGACCCCATGTACGTTCACTTCAGGAATCCCTCCGGTATTGCTTGAGATAACAGGGGTTCTATTCACCATGGCCTCCAAAGCCGCCAAACCAAAACTCTCTGATTTTGAAGGTAACAGAAATAGGTCAGAGAAACAAAGAACCCGATCTATCTGGTTGCTATTGCCCAAAAAAAGTACT
>JBFOLQ010000173.1:0-2180 GCA_040830145.1 Flavobacteriaceae bacterium
ATGTTTTCTATAATGAGTTGAACGATGAGATCATATTTGCAATTCAATATGCTTTTGGAAACCAACTTGAAAGTCAGAGTTTCTCTTCTGAATTTACATCTTTTGTTCGACAGGGGAGAGAAGATGGTCAGAACATTGTAAATGACAACCTAGTAGCAGATTTTGCTGCTTTTGGCGGGAATAGAGGTGAGCAATCGTTCATTAATTATGGAAGTTCTATCGAGGTGATTAAGTATTTGCCCGAAGGTTCGGACATTACGGTTTCTCCTCCAACTTACGGAGATAATGCCAGAGATGCTGGAAATGACTATATAGCTTTGCGTTATGCAGATGTTTTGTTGATGCACGTTGAGGCGACAATAGGAACAGGTACCAGTACAACGGATGCAGGTGCGCTACAATCTTTTCAGATGATACGGGATAGGGCATTTCCGTAAACAGCTCCTAACAGCGTGTCAAGTGTTAGCAAAGATGAACTTTTAGTGGAAAGACGTGTGGAACTTGCATTTGAAAACCAGCGCTGGTTTGACCTGCTTAGATTCGGTGTTGCCAATGAAGTATTGAGTGCTCACTCTGATGAGATGGGGTATGTTTTTACCGGAAGGGATTTGCTATTGCCAATTCCGGCAAGGGAAATTAATTTGAGCGATGGGCTTTTGACGCAAAACCCTGGCTATTAATAAAAATAAAAATACTATGAAACATATTATAAACAAATTTAGTAGAACAAAGCTGGTGCTGGTGTTGCTGGCAGTGACTAGTGTTGCTGTGAGCTGTGTAGGGGACGAAATTTTTAGAGACGAATTGCCAGGGGCAAACTCTAAGGTAGATGAGATATTTCCTGAAGCTAACTTTTCATATGCTTCCTCTGCAGATGATTTTAGAATCATCAATTTTACCAACCTTTCATCGGAGGCATCCACTTATTCTTGGGATTTCGCTGGAAATGGCACCTCTAATGATGAGGATCCTACATTTACATTTGAAGATGGTGAAGGCACCTATGCTGTAACATTGACCGCTACCGATGGAAATGGTGTTACAGGTACCACTACAATAGATGTTATTGTGGCTGAAGGTCCATTTCAGCCCATTATTTTGGAAGCAGGTTTCGAGGATGATAACCTACCAGAGGGAGGCGGTGATGGAAGAGACTCATGGAGAAACAGTGATCTAGGTGGCGTTATTCAGATTACAGGAAGCCCTGTCACTTTTGGTGATCAAGGCGGTAAATTGCCTACCCCAGCAGGAGACCGGGCAGGTTATCAAGAAATTACTGTAGAACCTGATACGAACTATGACCTGAGTTTTTGGTATACAATGTTAAGTGGATCTTCCGATCCTAGGTTAATAGTATCAGTTTTAGGGGTAACAGAAAATGGAGGCACTTTCACAACATTGGAAGATGTGGCCAACGGTACCATTGCCTCTGTAACGGTAACCGATGATTCTGAGCCTGATGTTTACCTACAACAAAAATTGTCTTTTAATTCTGGGACTAATAATACAGTAGCTATTTTCTTCACCAATGGTGAAGTAGAAGGTAGATTGGATGACTTCACGATTGAGGTTGGTGCCGAAGGTGCTGTACCTCCATCTGTTGGCTTTGCATCTGCTCAGAGTGAGGTGAATTACTTAGAATATACCTTTACAAACTCCTCCACAGGGGCAACAAGCTATGAGTGGGACTTTGGAGATGGAAATGTTTCAACAGAAGAGTCGCCAACTCACGTATACGCCGTAGCCGATACCTATACGGTAACACTTGTTGCCACTAATGATTCTGGTTTGTCAAATTCATTGGAACAGACTATTACCATTTTAGCTCCCGTAAGTGCTGATTTCACTTCTCAAGTGGACCCAGGTGATTACAGAACGTTTTCTTTCACGGATGCCTCTGAAGGTTTGATAGAATCATTGTTATGGGAATTTGGGGATGGTTTCCAATTTACTGGAATGGATCCAACACATACCTACGATGAAGACGGAATTTACACGGTTACCCTTACCGCTACAAGTATAACTGGAAACATAAGTGTGGCAACAGAGGAACTTGTCGTATCTCAAGGTTTTGTGGTACAGGTATTAAATGGAAATTTTGACCTTTATGGCACAACTGCAGGATGTACTGGTGAAAGCACAGGGGACAATGCCGATCCATGGGATATGACACCTAATTC
>JBFOLQ010000174.1:0-3375 GCA_040830145.1 Flavobacteriaceae bacterium
CAAAATACCTGAATCCCCCGTTTGCCGTACCACTTCATCCAGCTCCAAATGCTCTACTTCCTTATTGAAGTTCAAGGACAATTTATCCGGGTCAAGTGCCGGGCTCAAGGCCAAATGTACTGGCGGCAATTGTGCAGTATCCCCAATAAGGATCAACTTGCAGTTATGTCCCGCATATACATACATCATCAGGTCATCCAATAGGGAACCATTCTCAAAAAGTTTTGAATCGGTCGGGGCATCGGGAATCATGGAAGCTTCATCCACCAAAAAGATGGTATCCCTATGTTTATTGGGTGCCAACACAAATTGTATTGCTCCCCCTTTCTGCTTTTTGGGCACATATATCTTCCTATGAATGGTGAACGCTTGGGTTTTGGCATAATTGGACATGACCTTGGCGGCCCTTCCTGTTGGGGCCATCAGTACCGATTTCATGGTAGTCTTCCAAAGTGACCGCACCAAGGTGCCCACCAAGGTTGTCTTTCCAGTACCTGCGTATCCCTTCATCAAAAAAACCCTGTCCCTCTCCTTTGACAATACAAAATCTGCCAATTTCTCCAGGGCTACCTGCTGTTTTACCGTGGGATTGTGTGGAAAACCTTCCCTGAGGACTTTTAAAAAGGATGGAACGGTCATGGGTTTCATGGAGGCCAAAGATACGGGGATTTTAAGGAAGCCCACAGCCCTTGAAAACCAAGGGAACGTACCATGGTACCGCCCATTTAAATGAAGGATCAATTTATTAGGCGGTTTACAAAAAAATTGTAGATTTGTTGTGACCACTAAATTTAAATAACACTACTGAAATGAAAACCATAATACAAATTGTACTTTGGATTGTCTGCTTCTTTCTTGCTTACTTAATTTTCAAGTCTGTTACCGGGCCCATTGAGTTTAATAGGGTAAAACAGGAGCGGTTTGCCAAGGTAGTGTCCAAGTTAAAGGACATCAGGGACTCCCAAGAAGCCTATAAGACCGTCAACGGAAAATACGCCAAGGACTTTCCTTCCCTCATCAAGTTTGTCGATACCGGAAAATATGTGATTACGCAACGGCGTGACTCTTCGTTTATGGCCTATGATGAAACGTACGGGATAGACCTGTTGAATGAGGTCAAAATCATTGACACCCTGGGATTTGTAGGTGTCAAGGATTCCCTCTTTAAAAGTGACGATCGCTTCAGGACCATGATGGATGTTCCAGGAGCTTCTGGTGGGGAAAAGTTTGAAATGAAGACTGACGTTATTGAAAAAGGAGGCTACAGGGCTCCCGTATTTGAGGCCAAGGTGGCCAAGGATGTGGTGTTGCACGACCAACCGCAAGATTTGCGTGATAAGGAAAATGCCGAAATTGGTGTTGATGAGGTAAATGGGTCCTATATTAAGGTAGGGTCCTTGGAAGAAGTGAGCACCAGTGGTAATTGGCCCCCCATTTATGATAAAAAAGGAGACCAATAATATAGATCTGGAAAAAAAATCGGAAGATTTTCAAAGACTGTCCATTCAAGTTGGTTTGAATGGACTTTCTTTTTGCGTGCTTGATACCCTGGGAAAAAGATTGATCCATAATAAGGGGGTTTGGTTCAAGGAAGCGTTGAATCCCATTTTGTTGGAGCAGGAGCTCAGAAAAACACTGGGGGATAATAGGTTGGACCGGCGAAAATTTGCCGAAGTGCTCCTCATACACCAAAACACCTACTTCAGCTGGGTACCCAAATCCCTGTTCGATGCCTCCCAATTGGCCAACTACCTAAAGTTCAACACCAGAATATTGGCCAATGACGAATTGACCCATGATGTGTTAGGGAACTTTGACCTCATCAATGTATATGCCCCATTTACCAATATCAATGGGGTCATTAAGGAACTATACGGTGACTTTGAGCACCAACATCACAGCACCTTACTGGTACAGAGCCTTCTCAACAAACAGGAATATCCAAAGGAAACCGTCTGTTACGTCCATGTGGGCCCAAAGCAGATGGACATTATTGTTATCAATGGTAAAAAGCTATCGTTGTTCAATTGTTTTTCCCATACCTCCAAGGAAGATTTTATCTATTACCTTCTTTTCACTTTTGAACAATTGAAGTTAGATACCGAAAATACCCGGTTGATGCTCTTTGGTACCATTGAGGAAGACGATGAACTGTATACCCTTTGTGCGGAGTACCTTAAAAAACTCTCGGTCATCGCCTCCCCTGATTCCTTGTTGTCCTATCTTGGCCATGAAGGGGAATCCATTGATTTTACTATGCTAAGTCCTTCGTAACATGCGTATTATTTCTGGGATACACCGAGGGAGAAACATCACGGCGCCCAAGAAATTGCCCGTACGCCCCACTACAGATCGCGCCAAAGAGGCTTTGTTCAATATTCTGCACAATCGGTTTTATTTTCCAGACCTTAGGGTGTTGGACCTCTTTGCCGGTACGGGGAACATTGCCTATGAATTTGCCAGTCGTGGGGTTGGGGACATTGTTTGTGTGGACCGCCATATGGGCTGTATCAAATTCATTGAAAAAACGGCCACCCAACTGCAAATGCCCATCTCACCTCTGAAGAAGGACGTTTTTTCGTATCTGGAACAAGCATCCTCACCCTTTGACATTGTCTTTGCCGATCCCCCATACGATATGGAAATCGACCAATTGAAATCCCTTTCCGAGAACGTCTTTGAAAGGGAATTGCTAAAGGAAGATGGATTCTTGGTCATAGAGCATTCCAAACATACGGACCTCTCCCTCCTGCCCCACTTTTGGGAAGCCCGTAATTATGGAGGCCGCACCTTCAGTTTTTTTGTTCCGAAGGCATCACAACCATAACCCTTGGTACGGGATTTTAGGGAAACTATCGGATGTTTCCCCACTATCAGACCAAAGATATCCCTGAAATATTGTATATAACACCTCTGGTGCCCGTATTTGTATAATGCAAGAGAACAAAGCATCACATCTTACGCCCGCGTAGCCTGTCGTCCATACGAGACCTCAGAAGGCGGGTCTTATGTCTTAAATTCAACCTACAATCTCCAACGTTTCACATTCTATGGCCCCAAAATCCATCGAATGACCTAAATTTAGGGTTGTGAAAAATGTGGCATATCTATTTCAGGCATCCCTAATCTCACTTTGGTGGATTGGTATTCTACAATACGATACTTTTTATGCCTACTTTGAGTTCAATGGCATCCCTAAACCTTTGTTCACCTGCTTTTTGGTGCCCGATTTTATTGTTATATCCCTGCTGTCCCTCATCCTTTTTTATAAGGAAACCCCATCCCTACAGTATATGGTGTTGGGCGCCTTTCTGTACGCCGCCATTTTTTGTCTTTCCGTCTCCCTGACCATGGGCGGTGGGGAAATAAGCACGG
>JBFOLQ010000175.1:0-3339 GCA_040830145.1 Flavobacteriaceae bacterium
CTTTGTGCATAGACGTGCCATTTGGGACCATTGTCCTTGTTGAATGGGTTGTTCAATGCTATGCAGATCAAATTGGGCAAGGGTTTTCAGTCGATCTAAGGCCTCAGTAGGGGAAAAAGCGCCATTGGCGTCTACCCGTAGCTCAATAGTCTCCTGGGGATAGCTACTCCGTATGGTTTCAAGAATATGGAGTTCGGACGCGAAGTCAATCGCCCCGATCTTCATCTTAATGCAACGAAAGCCTTGTGCCAATTTTTCAGCCACTTGGGAAAGCATGAATTCCGTATCCCCCATCCAAATAAGTCCATTGATGGGAATGGTATCATTGCCCTTTGAAAATGTAGATGGAAAGATTTCAAAAGGACCTTCGGCCTCCAACGACAAAAAAGCTTGTTCCAATCCGAATTGGATACTTGGAAATTCAAGGAGTTCCTGCCAAAGATGGACAAGCCCCAAATCAATATTCTGACAGGCCCATTGTAATGTCTCCTCATACTGGGGAACATCGTCACAACTGAGGCCCCTGAGAAGGCCACATTCCCCTATGCCCACCTTCTCTCCCTGTTTCAGTATGATAAACCACGTTTCTTTTTGGGTTAGGATGCCCCTTGAGGTTCCACTGGGCCTTTTAAAATCCAAAATATACTTTGTATAGGTGGCTACCATAAAGTCTTCATCAAAATTAGCCATATTTTTGGACTAAATCCCAGCTTATGGAACGATTGAATGGAAAAACAATTTGGGTCACAGGGGCTTCTTCGGGCATTGGGGAGGCACTTGCCCTGGCCCTAGATAAAAAGGGTTGTAGGCTTATATTGTCGGCCCGGAATGAAGACAGACTAAAGGCCGTCAAGGCCCGTTGCACCCCTGGGAATGTACATATCGTTCCTTTGGACCTGGAACAATATGCCTCTTTTCCTGAATTGGCCGCACAGGTATTTTCAACATACGGTCCCGTAGATATACTCATCAACAATGCGGGTATTAGCCAACGCTCCCTGATCGTGGATACTGAATTGTCAGTCTATGAACGTATGATGCACGTGAACTATTTGGGGACCGTGGCGCTTACCAAAGCCGTTCTACCCCATTTTGTCGCTAGGCAAAAAGGTCATTTTGTGACGGTTACCAGCCTCATGGGGAAATTTGGCTCCCCCTACCGATCGGGGTATTGCGGTGCCAAACATGCCTTGCACGGTTTTTTTGATGTATTGCGAATGGAACACGAAGGGAGTGGCATTGATGTTACGTTGGTCTGTCCCGGATTTGTACAGACCGCGATTGCCAAAAATGCATTGACCGCTGATGGATCTCCCCAAGGAACAGAGGATGTTGCCACTAAAAATGGACTGCCGGTTTCAACATTTGCCCATAAGATGATCAGGGCCATGGAACGAAAAAAATTCGAAGTCTACATAGGCCAACGGGAAGTAGCAGGCATTTACCTTAAACGTTTTTTTCCTCGGATTTTGCACAAAGTGGTCCTAAGGAGTCGCGTAACCTAATGGATTTCTTTGGAAGGAGACACATCAGATTACCATGGATGCCCCAATATCAAGCAAGTGTAAGGTCTTTCCGTGATTCCTGAATGTGGAAATGGCCGCATTGTGATCAATTTCAATATATCCAAACGTGTCGTAATGATATCCCAGAACCTTATCACAGCCGACAAAATCAGATGCCAGGACGGCATCTTCATATCCCATAGTGAAATTGTCTCCAATAGGGAGTACGGCCAAATGCAATTGGTGCTGCTGCCCAATAAGCTTCATATCCATGGTCAGGGCCGTATCACCGGCAATATATATCTGCCTGTCATCTGCCAATACAATAAACCCTCCCGGCTGCCCACCATACGTGCCATCAGGAAATGATGATGTATGGATGGCGTTGACATATTTGAGTATTCCAAAGGGAAACTTCCATGAACCACCATGGTTTAGGGGATGTGTCTTCAACTCCATGCGTTGGTAATGGGTCGCAATCTCATAATTGCTTACAATGGTTGCCCCACTTTGTTTCGCTACCAACTCCACATCCAAGGTATGGTCTTGATGGGCGTGGGTCACCAAAATATAATCTGGGTCCAAGCTGTTGATGTCTACATCACATTTAGGGTTTCCAGTTATGAACGGGTCCACCAATAGAGTGGCATTTTTTGTTTCTATAAGGAGAGAGGCGTGTCCCAAAAAAGTAATTTTCATGACGTATGGTTTGGGTCAAATTTAGGATATGTTTCCCCTCAAACCAAAGCAATTCATCCATAGAGGGGCTATTTCAACACGGTGAAGGATGCTAACATTACTATATAGGCAGGCACCGTATCCAGGAACTGGGAATGCAACTGTTTCTTATTTGAAATTGAACCAAAAGCGTACTCCCTCTGAAGTCTTGTCAATGTTGAGTTTGGTCTGTAATTGGTTGGCCAATCGGTTCATAAGACGAATACCCATGGAGGCATTGGCCCGCTCATCGGTATCTTCCGGAAGCCCTACCCCATTGTCAGTATATTCAAAGAAACCTTCCTGGTCATTTAGCTTTCGGATATGAATATAAATCTTTCCGTTTTCATCACTTTCGGGGAAGGCATATTTAAAAGAGTTTGATACCAATTCGTTGAGAATTAGGCCAAATGGAATGGCCCTGTCAATATCGAGCTCCACTCCCTCGGCGTCAATGGTGATACTGATATTATGCCCCCCTTTCTTATATACCGATTGCACACTATTGATCAAACTCTCAATATAGCCCTGCATTTCAATAATGGACAGGTCTTCATTCTGATATAATTTTTGATGGATTAGGGCCATGGCCTTCACACGGCTCTTACCTTCCTCCAGAGCCTTAATGGCCTCTTTGCTTCGAGTGTTCTTGGTCTGTAGGCTCAATAGGCTGGATACCATTTGTAGGTTGTTCTTGACCCTATGGTGGATTTCCTTTAAAAGGGAATCCTTCTCTACCAATGATTTTTCAATGATATGCTTTTGCTCGGCAACGACCCTTTGGTTCTTGATGCTCTTTAAATAGGCCAGGACCAATCCCAATAGGCCCACAAGGCAAAATACCAATCCTATATATACCAAATTAATACGTTCATCCTTTTCCCTAAGCTGTTCCCTTTGGGTCTCCAAATCCCGTTTTTGGATTTCCATCATCAATTTGGTATTGGCCATTTCTTCAGCCATGACCGTTGCCAACTGTTGCCTTCTTAAATTGGCATCACTTTGCGCAATTGAATCACGGATACGAATATTCTTCTTTAAATATGGAACCGCCGCCTCATAATTTTGAATGCGTTCATAATACGAGGCCAACAGGCTATTGCGCTTTATTTGGTTC
>JBFOLQ010000176.1:0-5221 GCA_040830145.1 Flavobacteriaceae bacterium
CCAGGCCCACTGCCCTATCCATTGGGCAATGGCCATGATATTGGTACGTTCATGAAAATCATCACTCATTTCATAGCCCATGGCCACATAAGGGACACTAAAGAAGGTCAACCCTAGATAAAAAACGATGGACCAGATAAAGAAATACCAAAAATTATACTGCAATGAGTCTTCTTTATAGAGTTGCCACATAAAGATGTAGGCAATCCCCATGATGAGGGCCCCAATCAACACATATAGTTTGCGTCTCCCCCATTTTGATTTGGTATTGTCCGAAACAAAGCCCATAATCGGGTCTGTAATGGAATCAAATATCCTAGGGAAGAAATACACCAAAGACCACATCCAACCCGGAAATCCCAAATCCTGGACAAGAACAACCATAAATATGCCCAAAATGGCTGGGAACATTTGATTGGCGAACATCCCCACGCCAAAAGCAATTTTCTCTGAAAGTGGCACTCTTCCCTTCATAATAGCTCCCGTATTTTCCATAGTCATCGGTTTTGTTTATCGAAGTGGTACAAATCACTTCATTTCTTTTCTCCCTTCACATATTTTTCATCCAATCGCAGTTGACCATCAGTGGAATGACCATTGTAAAAGGCCTTGACCACTTCAAAGGTTTCTTTCTTGTTCCTATCAATATCCACAATCCCCCAATATTCCTCATTTGGGGAACCATCATAAGGCACACCCGTACTATTGGGTGCCCATCCTCCCGGATTCTGTTCATGATTGTTTCCTGCTTTCCACCATCCATCCGTAAATGAAAATAGGGTGACCCCGGCACAGACCTCCACATTA
This sequence comes from Flavobacteriaceae bacterium, assembly GCA_040830145.1. Lineage (GTDB taxonomy): Bacteria > Bacteroidota > Bacteroidia > Flavobacteriales > Flavobacteriaceae > JBFOLQ01. Next base: position 808 of record JBFOLQ010000176.1, read on the forward strand.
TTAAAAATGACCTCCAAAATCTTGGCATTGGCATCGGCTTGGGCCCTTTCGTTGATTCCTTTTTTATACCCCGCCTTCCCTATGGTCATATAACTATCGCCCCCTGCCTCAGAAAGGTACATGGGTTTTCCACTGATGGCTTTCCATTGTTCAAACAGCGCTCCCGGATTGTCCCATCGGTATATATTTAGCCCCCATATGTCAATGCTGGGACAGGATTCCAAAACCTTCGGGTCCGGAAGCTCCCCATGTGCCGTGCCCACCAGCCGTCCCTGATCTTCTTGATGGATGGCCTGCGCCGCACGCTCCAAGGCAATGTACCAGTTTTCCAAATCCCCCTTAAACCATTCCGGATGATAATTGTACTCGTTCCCCAATTCCCATAATAAGATGGCTTCGTGGTCCTTGTATTTTTTGATATAGTCCAGATACGTCCCGGACAATAGATCGTAGTAACCGTTTTGGTTATACCCAAATCCCATTATGACCTTGATACCATGCGCCTGCAAACGATCCAGGATAGACCTATCATCAATGGGGGCATATACGCGTATGGTATTGATGCCCGCTTCCTGCATAAGGGCCAAATCCGTTGACAGGGTTTCAAAACTTCTGTCATTACTTCCCTTGGGAACCGGGTGGTAGCAGATTCCCTTTATGGTATATGGATTCCCTTTGTGCTGAAAAGTGCGGGGCCCCATTTCGGCTTCGGAAATTCCCAACTGTTTATGTCCGCCACAACCAACCACTAGCAAAAGCGTCCATAAGAGATGTTGAACCTTTACCTTACCACCACACTTTTTGAATGCAAAAATCACTTTATCAATTCATTAGGAACCATTACACTATCCAATAACGCCGTCTCATTACCGTTGTATGTTTTTTCCACAGGCTTGCCATTGCGGCCCAATCCCGTAAAAACACCTTCATCAACCAGCTTCCACAACGCGTATTTGGCTTTGCCATCCACCGTAAAAAGACCAAAGTGGTTTTCAGAACCATCTGGGTTTTGGGCATCTTTCCATGGTTCATCAAAAGCCTCAAAATAAAAGCAGGCCATATGCTCCCTTGCAGTCCATTCCCGCATCATTTGGTAATAGAGTGCCTCCTTGTATTCGTCGGTGGCCCTAGTTCCCTCTGGGCCATAGAATCCGTTCGAACGACTAGCCCAACCGGTTTCCCCAATATGTACGGGTTTTTCAATCCCGAGTCCTTTCATATATGCCACAACACTTTGATACTGGGCCTGGGCATAATCCCTTGCCCTTACCATGGCTGCATGGATCCCTGCAGTTTTTGACAGGGCTACTTCTTCCTCCAACGTACCCCAAAAATCTGGGTTGTAATGCGTATCATGCATGGGATAGGTATGCATGGAAATGTAATCCACGGCCCTAACAAGATCTTCCAAATCCTTTACATGATATTCGCTGTCACCACCACCCCATGCAGCAAAATTGTCTGAGGTGGTAATCCAAAGTTCCTTGGGTAGCTGGCCTGCTTTTTTTAGGTCTTGCAAGTGGTTCACCCACTTTAGGATGACCCCTGGTTGCACGTAATAACCAGTAGCCCATTTTACCATGGCCTCATTGCCCACAGCTAGGATTTTAACGATATCCGGATATTGATTGGCCAGTGCAACGGCCCGTGCAATCTCCTCTTTGTTTTGCCCGCTTTCCTGGTCGTGGTCCGGATGGTCTGTCCAGGCATCCTTACAGTCTATCCACGCCCCCAACATCACATACATTTCAAATTTGGGGTCCTCTTCCTTTAAGGCACGTATGGCCTTCAGCAAATTTGAAGCCTGGGGCAATTGCACATTATAGGTACGCACAATCACGATTCCCATGGCTGCCAATAACCGCATATCCTCCTTCAACCCATCAACGGTAGGCTGTACTTCCCTGGAGTCTTGCCTGTATCCCCCATAGGAAATCGCCAGATACTTGGGATTGCCAAGAATATTTTCAGCAGTGATTACGGTTTTCTGGGTTTCCGGAAGTGTTACTTTGTCCTTATTCTCCTTGCACGCACCAAACATGAAAAGGAACAAAACCGCTATTGCAATACCTTTCTTTAAATACATTATCCTTTGTTTGCGTTACCTAAGTCTACTTTCAGAAACTGTGCATATGAGGTGTTCAATCTCTCCCGTACGCCCAAAAATCTTCTCACTTGTCTTGATGTCAAGGGCCGTAGTCCCAAACTTTTGGAGGGTACCGTTCACATAATGGACCTCCAAGGCTTCCTCGATCCCCTTTTTATAGATTACGGGTACTTGACAGTATGTGAATGCCAAGGTTTTTTCCTGGAGTTGAACCGATTTTCCTTCTCCGCCAACGGTTACATATGCAAACACACCCGGTTCGGTGAGAAATTCAGTCCCGCGCAATAGGTTCGGCTTGAACCCAAGTCTTCCATCCTTCACGTATACGCCAAGCTCCCCAAACCTACTTAGAACATCTTCCTTCACCTGGCCTGTCATACCCGGCTGTTGGGCACCCTTGCCCGCTGGGGTGTGCGAATATGGATCTGTTGGAAAGGCCCCATACAAGCTAGGCGGTTTATGCACCCCGATCCCCTCGTTTATTTCATAATAATGTTCCAACAAACGGCCAATGACCGCTTCACTTTCCCCATCTTCAATGGCAGAAAGGCAACATTCCTGTACAGCCAGCAAAAGTTTGGATACCATGTGCCAATAAATGGACCCCAGTCCCTCATACCCGAAAAAGGTCCCAGACCGCCCGGTAAAGGCCTTATGGTCAAAAACAGTCTCGAACGCTTGAAGTACCGATGTTATCTGGTCTTTGGATATGGCATTGCCATTTATGGAAATCTCTTCCAACGCCTTTTCCAAGTCCGCTGCATTCCTGAAGCTCCCATTGAAATGGACAGCTCCCTTTACATCCTTTTTGACTATTTGGCCATGGCCTTTTTCAAGCAACTCCTTCAGTATGTCCGACGAACGGACCAGAACGTCCGGAATGGTGTTCTTTTCCTGAAATTTGGGCAGGTCTTTATTGGGATACAAAATGTAACTGTACTGATCTTCCCTAAAAAGGGCACTGTTCTTTAGGGCATCCAATACCCCAAGGGCCTCCTTGGCACTTAAGTATCCCGAACTCAAGACAGCCACCTGACCTTCAAGCATTTCACTCAAATAGGAAACAGACACTTCGGTCTCGCTCTCCACCGTCATTAAGTTGTAGGCGTGATACAAGCCGTCCTCCCTTTTATTGGCCGCAATGGAATGATGTAAAAACTCCAAGGCCATGTCTACCCATGCCTTAATATCATCAATGTTCAAAGTTTCCCTTTTGCCCGAAAAAGAATGTTGGTATATCCTTGACCTATACTTACTGGCTGCCTCGCCAAGGCCATCCAATACGCGTTTGCGATCCACGTCATTTATGCGATTCCCCAACAATCCCTTATTCGTGGAAAAGGTGCTTAACACCGCGCCAAAAAAATCGGAAAGTTCTTTGGACAGTTCAAAGCTCTTTTGATCTGAGGTATGTAGCATTTCCCCAAAAAACCGTAAGAACCTTCGTAGGTAATACAAGGTCACCATAGATGAACCATTGCCTACCAAAGCATTATTGGCATCGTTCCATTCGGGGCGCTGGGTGTTCATCCATATCCCCCCTTCCGGAATGAAGTTGGCCAATTTCGCCAATACCGAGGCCAGTATTTTTTCTATGAAATTTACCTTATGGGTAGCGCCTCCCTGGTCGCACAACAAAGCTGCATCAGCCCCTAACCGCTCCCTTTCACCACGTATCCTATCATCCAATTCAACATCAAATTCAATAGTGTCCTTGGGGTTGCGCAATAAGGCCCCATATTCCCTTATCCTATATGGGACATTGGCATAGACAAACATATTGGAGTTGAAATAGGTGCTCAATCTCCCGGGGAAGTGCTTTTCAGAAAACTCCAAAAACTTGAGTAGGTAGATGAGTTGATGATCACCCCAGTACCCAATATAGGCCCAAGGGTCGTCAGGTTCCAAGATTTCCCAATCAAAACCATCCTTTGTAACCCTGTATGGATTATACCCATCAAAGGTGGATGCATTCAAAAACTTGAAAATCATGTTTTCAACAAACCCTGGATAGGCATGTACCAGCGCTTCCCAGTTTTGAAAAATATCGCGCCAATTACCTTGATAGTCCAAAATTTTGGAGCCATCGACCTCACTTCTGGTATTGATTGAAAAAACATTCCACGGCCTACTGGGATCCCCATGCCTTCTACTGAACTTGAGGGGCATGTACTCCCTTCCCAATCGCTCCAAGTCTTTGTTCCCACTCTCTTGTATCAATTTCCGTAACCGGGATAATGGAAACGTATCAGAAAGTTTCTCCGATAAATCCAGACTTAGTGGAAATATCGCAGTATTCGCCTTTGA
>JBFOLQ010000177.1:0-7574 GCA_040830145.1 Flavobacteriaceae bacterium
CCATAAATACCATATTCACCAGGGTGGCCATTCCCCAAAAATCAGGTTTGACCATTCCCAATATCCACAGGGAAGAAATGCCCAGATACAATCCCATGATTGCCCGGAATACATTTTTTAAGTCGGTGGTCTTTAGCTCAAAATCGAAAAAATGCGGCAGCACCTTATCAGGAAACAATCCATAGGCACATGCAACAGGAATGACAATTACAGCAGAAAGTAATAAGTGAAGGTTCTTGGCCTTGGGCATAGCATCAGTTGCTCAATGTTGGTTGATGGTTGTTCCCACTTTGTACTTCCATCTTATTGTTCTTCCCGTTGTCCCATCATCATAAGAAAAGCCTTTAAAAAGGCATCAATGTCTCCATTCATGACGGCATCGACATTGCCTGTCTCCTCCATAGTGCGTACATCCTTAACCAATTTATAGGGATGCATTACGTAATTACGGATTTGTGACCCCCATTCAATCTTCATTTTTGAAGCCTCAATTTCTTCCCGAGCCTCCATTTTTTTACGCAACTCTATTTCATAAAGTTGGGATTTCAGCATCTTTAGGGCTGTGGCACGGTTATCGTGCTGGGAACGCGAATCGGAACAAGAAATCTGTATGCCCGTGGGTTTATGGACCAATTGCACCTTGGTTTCCACTTTATTTACATTCTGACCGCCCGCTCCACTAGATCTTGCGGTCGTAATTTCAATGTCGGCAGGGTTGATCTCAATTTCAATACTGTCGTCCACCAGTGGATAGACGTAGACAGAGGCAAAGGATGTATGTCGTTTGGCATTGCTGTCAAACGGGGAAATGCGCACCAGACGATGTACCCCATTCTCACCCTTAAGCCAACCAAAGGCATATTCGCCATCTATCTCCAAGGTGACCGTCTTGATACCTGCTACGTCACCTTCTTGATAATTGAGTTGCTTGACCTTATATCCATTCTTTTCCGCCCACATGATATACATACGCATCAACATGGCGGCCCAATCGCAGCTTTCGGTACCCCCGGCACCAGCGGTGATCTGCAGTACGGCGGTCATTTCATCCCCCTCTTCGGAGAGCATGTTCTTAAACTCCAACCGTTCTATATGGGAAAGTGCCTTTTGGTATTGCTCATTTACCTCTTCCTCGGTTACCTCGCCTTCCTGCTGAAATTCCGATAGTACCTCAAGGTCACCTAGCAATGCCTTGGCAGCATCATAATCATCCACCCATTGCTTTTTGGATTGGATGAATTTCATATGGGCCTGTGCCTTTTGTGGATTGTCCCAAAAATCGGGGGCCAGGGTCTTTTCCTGTTCGTTCTCTATTTCTATTAGCTTGGCATCAATGTCAAAGATACCTCCTTAACGCACCCAGGCGCTCAATAAGATCTTTAGTCTGATCTGTGGTAATCATATAAAAAAGAATTGACCGCAAAAATATACCTTGCCCGTGGTTATGCAATGAAAATTGAATATTTTTAGCAAATCAACCAACCCGAATGTTTAAAAATGCACACACTTTCGTTAACTGCTGCCCCTAAGACATACCACAATCCATTTCTAGAATGTAGCAACCCAGTTTGGGGTGAGCTGACCAATGGGCTACGGGGTGGCACTATCGGATGTTTGGACCGCATTTAGATACTGACGTTGAATTCAAATTCGTTTAAAATATAAATTGTTGACCCATGAAACCTCATATTTCACTAATTCTCCCCACCTTGTTTCTCCATTTTTTTCTCTGTGGACAAACTGGGGGCCATTACAAGGGCTTGTTTGATTTTACATACGACAAGGGTACTGACAAGATATTGTTGGAGGTAGGGCACCTAGAAAAGGAGTTCCTCTATGTCTATTCATTGAGCAGCGGTATCGGCAGTAATGATATTGGCCTGGATAGGGGCCAATTGGGCAACGAGCAAGTGGTCTATTTTACAAAAGCAGGGAACAAATTGTTGTTGGTGCAACCCAACCTAAAATTTAGGGCCTTGACTGATAATGAACTGGAGCGCCAGTCCGTGGAGCAAGCTTTTGCCAAATCCATTTTATATGGTTTTCCCATAGAATCGGAGGAAAATGGTACGTATACCATAAACCTGACCCCTTTTTTACTACAGGATGCGCACGGAGTGGCACAGCGACTCAAAACTACCAAGCAAGGAAGCTATAGTCTGGATAAGGGCCGTAGTGCCTTAAACTTGGAACGCACCAGGGCATTTCCAAAAAATGTGGAGTTTGATGTATTTCTTACATTTAAGGGGGAACCCAAGGGGGCATGGATTCGTTCTGTAACCCCAGACCCAAAATTGGTCACTGTTGCCCAGCATCATTCCTTTATTGAACTACCGGATGGGGAGTTCCAAAAACGGATATATGACCCCCGTAGTGGTGCCTATCCCTTTTCGTATTACGATTATGCCACTCCTGTGGAACAACCCTTGGTAAAAAGGTATATCCCTCGACATAGATTGCGGAAAAAAGATCCGGGCGCTACTGTCAGTGAGGCTGTGGAACCCATCATCTATTATCTGGATAACGGTACCCCGGAACCAGTGCGCTCCGCGCTGTTGGATGGGGGACGATGGTGGAACCAAGCGTTCGAGGCCGCTGGGTACAAGGATGCCTTTCAATTGAAGGTATTGCCCAGTGATGCCGATCCCATGGATATACGGTATAACGTGATACAATGGGTTCATAGATCTACCAGGGGATGGAGCTATGGAAGCAGTGTGCGGGATCCCCGAACGGGGGAGATCATCAAGGGCCATGTGAGTTTGGGAAGTCTTCGTATCAGGCAAGATTTCCTACTGGCACAAGCCCTTATGGATAAACCCTTTGCACAGAGGGATGACAATCATGAAATCATGTTGCATCTGGCCCGTGCCCGTATCAGACAACTATCGACCCATGAGATAGGCCATACCTTGGGCTTTGCCCATAATTTAGCTGCCAGCACCAATGCGCGGGCTTCGGTGATGGACTATCCGCATCCCCAAATCGATATCAAGGATGGGCAGCTTGACTTTTCAAATGCCTACGACACGGGAATAGGGGAATGGGATAAGGTCACCGTGGCCTACGCCTACCAGGATTTCCCCAAGGGTACCGACGAACGAAAAGCCCTCAATGCTATTTTACGGAAAGCACAAGACCAGGGACTGCGCTATATCTCTGATCAAGATGCCCGCCCCATCGGAGGGGCACATGCATTGGGACATTTGTGGGACAATGGGGCATCCGCCACTGATGAATTGAATCGGGTATTGCAAATTAGGGAAATGGCCATTGACAATTTCTCCATAGACAATATCAGAAGTAATGAGCCCCATTCGGTCTTGGAGGATGTTTTTGCACCCCTGTATTTTTTCCATCGGTACCAGACCGAGGCCGTCGCTAAACTGGTAGGGGGGCTTGACTATAACTATACTGTAAAGGGTGATAACCAGCAAACAGTGGAAATACTCCCTCGGGCAATACAACGAAAGGCACTGAATAGCCTTGTACAGACCTTATCCGCTGAGAAATTGGCAATCCCCAGGAACAAATTATCGCTTTTCCCCCCACGGGCCATAGGGTATCCGCGAAGCAGGGAGTCCATCAATGGTAGGGTAGGGGTAGCATTTGACCCTCTTTCCGCGGCCGAAACTGCTGCCGATATGACCCTTGGCATTCTGTTGCATCCTGAACGGGCCTCACGACTTATACTGCAAAAAAGTCTAGATACAAATCAACTGGGCTTGGAAGACGTTTTACAAGAGTTGGTCAATGCAACCATTCTTACAGAACACAAGGATGCGTACTTAAATGAAGTGCAGGCCAATATCAATTTTAGGGTCTTGGCACGTATGATGGATTTGGCAACATCTGACATGGCACACCCCCAAGTACGGGCAACCGTGAATCAATTTTTGCATGGATTGCGCTCGGAACCACTTCAGAAAAAAGGAATATACCATGCGCAAATGTCTCGCGATATGAGCCTGTTCTTTAAAAACCCTGAGAAGTTTAAACTACCGTCTTCCCCTAAAATTCCCGATGGCTCTCCTATTGGGATGGATTGTTTGGGAGGATAAAAAAAAAGTACGGATAAGAAGATACTAAGTTCAAAAGAGGAACGTGAAGTGGGGAATATACGGAACATATGAAGCACAACACCTTTGCCTTTCCAATGCAAGAATTCAATTAACAAAGAACTACTTTGGAAATAAATTTGATCAGTGATACGGTTACCCGGCCAACTAAGGAAATGCTCACGGCAATGATGAACGCCCAAGTGGGTGATGATGTTTTTAAGGAAGACCCTACGGTCAACCAATTAGAGACCATGTTGGCGGGCATGTTTGAAATGGAAGCAGCCCTTTTTTTCCCAAGCGGCACCATGGCCAACCAGACAGCCATTAAATTGCACACCCGACCCGGGGACCAATTGATATGTGATAAATATGCCCATGTATTCAACTACGAAGGGGGAGGGGTAAGCTTTAATAGCGGTGTGTCCTGCAAATTAGCGGATGGCCATAGAGGGATGATATCATCAACACAAGTAAATGAATCGGTCAATCCGCCAGATTGTTATCACAGCCCCCGCACCTCATTGGTGTGCATTGAAAACACCACCAACAAAGGAGGGGGTGCCTGTTGGGATTTTAAGGAGCTGGAGCGGATTGGTGTAGTATGCCGTGAACATGGGCTTGCGTATCATTTGGATGGGGCCCGCTTATGGAATGCCCTTGTGGCCAAAGGGGAAACCCCAAAACAATATGGAGCGCTGTTTGATACCATTAGCGTTTGTTTGAGCAAAGGTTTGGGGTGCCCAATAGGCTCGGTACTCTTGGGCACAAATGACCATATAGCCGAGGCCATCCGTATCCGCAAGATATTTGGAGGGGGCATGCGCCAAGTGGGATATTTGGCCGCAGCGGGAATCCATGCTTTGGAGCACCATATTGACAGATTGGCCCAAGACCATGAAAGGGCCCGTGAAATTGGCGATGTATTGAATTCCCTTCCCTTTATCAAAAAGGTGGAGCCCATTGAGACCAATATCATCATTTTTGAAATTGATACTTCAAAAATGAGCAGTGAAACCTTCTTGGGGAAACTTGAAAAAAACAATGTTCGAATCATTGGAATGGGCCAGGGAAAACTTCGGATTGTGACCCATTTGGACTATACTGCCGAAAAGCATAAAGTCTTTATGGATATTTTACAAAGTTTATGATTATGACGGCCCAAGCTGGGCAATACTATTCTTGAAGTTTTTAATCCCATTTTCCATACCAGCTTCAGAACCATAGGTGCCGCTTTGGGCAATGAGGCTTCCTTCCTTGTCCAATACACTGAAATGAAAACGCCCATTATGGTCTGTCTTTCTCGCTACCTTGTAGAATCGTTCCTGTTGTGCGCTCATCCGATCTATTAATGTTCGCACATCAGATTCATTGGTAAGACCAGTACCCTTGACCAAGGTCTTTCCACTTTCTGTCACAATTGAGAAGTCGACCCCTCCTTCCTTATTCTTGACGATAGTTACCATGGAACTAAAAATAGCAAAAAATGCTTGAAAAACTGTTTTTTGGAGATTTGACAATATATTTGATTTTAAGATAATTTTAATATATCGTATATTGCGCACGCATTTTAACGATCAAAAAAACGGTTTGTCGATTAGTGCCCGTGACGGACAGGAAGAGAGACAATAAAGTTTTGTTAAAAGGTTACATTTGCAAAAAGTGAACAAAAATTAATTCTAAACACTAAAGACCATTATGAAAAAAGCGCTTTTTCTTTTTGCTGTCATGACAGCATCCATTGCGGTGGCACAGGACTTGCCATCGAACCCCGAACCTGGCAAATGCTACGTTCGTTGTACCACGCCTGATGTATATGTAAATGAGACGGTTACCATTACGGTTAAGCCAGCTTACAAGGTTCTTAAAGTGGTTCCTGCCACTTTCAAGACCGTTACTGAGCGTGTTTTGATCAAGCCTGAGGGCAAAAAATTGACTGTAGTTCCTGAAAAATGGGGCACGGAGGAAGTAACATATACTTCAAAGGAAGGTGGTAATACCTTGAGCATTTCACCTGCCTCCTTCGCTCCAAGTTCTGAAACTATTGAAATCAAGCCTGCCTATGCACAATGGGAATTGGGAGCTCCGGCCCCTGATTGTGAATCTGGAAATCCAGATGATTGTAGGTACTGGTGCTACAAAGGCTATCCTGCTGAATTTACAACCATTTCAACCCAAACATTGGCAAACGATGCAGCGGTGAGCAAAACTCCGATTGGATCAAGGACCAAAACCTACACCCGTAGGGTATTGTTGGAGCCTGCCCGTGTCAATGAAGTGATCATTCCTGCGGAATATGATGAAATCACCAAAACCGTATTGGACCAAGATGCCTATACTACCGAGGAAACTGTTCCTGCCGTAACAGAGACCGTTACCAAGGAAGTATTGAAGGAAAAAGGAGGTTTGACCACTTGGAGAGAGGTTGAATGTGCTTTGGTCGAGTATCAAGCCCTTCCCATAAACTGGAACTTGGGCAGTGCTACTTTGACAGCTGAGGCCAAGAGAATCATTGACAATCGTCTAATGCCCGTATTGCAACAAAATCCTGGTGCTAAATTGGAAATTGCCTCACATACTGATTCCAGGGGAACTGCTTCCTCCAATCAGTCGCTTTCTGAAAGAAGGGCCAAGGCCGTTGCCGATTACTTGGTAAGCAAAGGTATCAATTCCAGCCTTTTGGTTGCCAATGGATATGGCGAAAGAAGATTGAAGAACAGATGTGCAGACGGTGTTTCTTGTACGGAGAGGGAGCATGCTTCCAACCGTAGAACGGAATTCCGTTTGATCAACAATTAATGGCATACGTTGAGGGAAACTCCCCCAATGAAAAAGGCCCCGATGTACATCGGGGCCTTTTTATTTTGATACGTTACAATTTTTTCCTGCACAAATCAACTTCTGTTTTTCTTCAGAAAGTTTAAATGGTGCTGCACATCCCCCGTCATGCTATAGCCCGAATATTCGTCCAGGGCATTGCCCCGTTTGTTCAAGACCTTCAGTAAAGGGAAGACACCCCTTGTATTTAATTTGGAAACCAATTGTTTGTTGTGCTTTTTTTGATCGTCGCTCAAAAGATCCTGGTTACGCGGATAATCAACGTATAACAATACATAATCCTTGGAAATATCTGCAAAGGCGTCCGTATCAAAGAGATCTGTCTTCAACTTTTTACAGGGGGCACACCAATCACTGCCCGTAAAATAGACCAAGACATTCTTATTCTCCTTCTGGGCTACCTTAATGGCCTTGTCATATTTGGTAAGCCAATGGGCCTCACCCTGCGCTTGCATAAAAAGGGGAAACAAAAACAAGAGAAATACAATCTGCTTCATGTGTTCGGTTTTATTTTTTCGTCGTCACCCTTTGGCCCGCAAAGGGCATCGAAGGGTTCATTTTACGTGTCCCAGTGTTGCTTTACACTAATGTTACAAAAAACTTGCCAATAGTGTCTCCTTTAAATGGAGATACTACAATATCATTTAAATAACGTATCAAATCCAGGAATATTGGGTA
>JBFOLQ010000178.1:0-7178 GCA_040830145.1 Flavobacteriaceae bacterium
AATCTTCTGACATTATCTTCAATAAGGACTTCGCCTTGGCAAAATGGTCATATCCATCAAAAGTGACATCCACAAAGAAGGCATATTTCCATGGGGTATCAATAACCGGGAGCGACTGTATCTTGGTCAGGTTAAGGTTACAATCACTCATCACATTCAATACGGTTGCCAAACTTCCCCTTTTGTGCTCAGTCATGAACCGTAGCGACGCCTTGTTAATAGCTTCCTTTGGCAATTCCTTGTTTTTGGTCTTTACGATAATAAACCGGGTGGCATTATTCTTTATAGTCTGTATCTCACCTGCCAAAATATCGAGGTCATATAATTCCGCTGCCACTTTTGGGGCTATGGCCGCAATCCCCTTCAACTGTTTTTCCTGAATCTGTCTTGCTGTTTCCGCTGTATCCACATCCTCCACCAATTTGATGTGGGGATATTGTTTTAGGAACACCTTGCACTGCAAAAGGGCCATGGGATGGGAACGCACCTCCTGAATATCTTGGATGGATTGTCCTTTAAGGGCCATTAAATTATGATGAATGTTCAGGTAGTGTTCCCCTATGATATGCAATCCGTTATGGTGCACTAGGGCATAATTGGGAATGATGGATCCCGCTATGGAGTTTTCAATGGCCATGATGCCCTTATCGGCAGTCCGGTCCAATAAACTGTCTACCAATGCATCAAAGGAGAGACACTCCACCATGTCGGCGGGGTGGCCAAAATATTCGCGTGCCACTTGATAATGGTTGGAACCCTTGATTCCCTGTATGGCTATTTTTAAACCCATTGCAAAAAAAAAGCCCCGAAATTGTTTCGGGACCTTGTATATCTTAGTTCATCATATTCTAGAACAGTCCCGCTCCCTTTTTAAAAAAGAAGTAGAAATAAAACCCGTTCCAGAAATATGTGTTGTTCATTCTTTTAAAAAATCAGGGCTAAGATTGGTGTTTCCGATGAGATATCAAAAATAAATCCCCAGTTTTTTTGATTTTCATGGATTCCATGGGATTCGTTGAAGATTTTGTTATCAAAAACCACAATTATTACAATTATTGGATTTCTCCTTCCATTTCAATTCGTGCAAACGGATTGCCAACGCATGTTTAAAAAACCTATTTTTGACATCAAATTTGGGTGCATATGTCAATCAATGTCCATTCCATTTCCAAATCCTTTCAGGGAGAAAAGGCACTGGACGGGGTATCCTTCCATATTAAAAAAGGGGAAATCACTGGTTTTTTAGGACCCAATGGAGCCGGGAAATCCACTTTAATGAAGATTCTTACCGCGTACCACCCCGCAGATGAAGGGGAAGCACAGGTAAATGGTTTTGATGTTCAGAAGGAAGCCCGTAAAGTACAGCAAAGCATTGGGTATCTACCAGAGCACAATCCCCTTTATTTGGATATGTACGTAAAGGAATACCTTTCCTTTAATGCCGAGGCCTATAAGGTTCCCAGGGGAAACATGGAAAAGGTCATAGGGCAAACCGGACTTTCTCCTGAAGCCCACAAAAAAATAGGCCAGCTTTCCAAAGGATATCGTCAACGGGTGGGACTGGCCGCCGCCCTTCTCCATGATCCCGATGTGTTGATATTGGATGAACCTACCACGGGACTCGACCCCAATCAGCTTATTGACATCCGAAGACTGATACGGGAAATAGGTACGGATAAGACTATTTTGCTCAGTACCCATATTATGAAGGAAGTGGAGGCTGTATGTGACCGTGTCATTATCATAGACAAAGGACGAATTGTGGCCGACAAGACATTGTCAGCCCTCCGAAAGGGAGCGCAACAGGTTATCGAGGTTGAGTTTGACTATCGGGTTGAGGAAGTCTTGTTACATCAGCTTCCCCATGTTTCACATGTGCGCAATAGTGGTGGTTTTGTGTATGAAATCACTTTTGATACCCAAGAGGATATGCGCCCTGCCGTATTTGACTTTGCCCATGACAATGGACTCAAGACCCTACAATTGAGCAGGATGAACAGGCATTTGGAATCCCTGTTTACCGAACTTACCGGAAAGTCATAAAATATCACCCTCCCAAGGCCATCCCTGTTCTTTCTTAGAGGTATCTTTGCACCAAAATTATTTTAAGGTTATTGCAATGGAGCACAGCATTGAGCGACTGGAGCTTTCCAAGGATGACATGAAAGCCCTGGGCCACGAAATCGTGGATGCCATTATTGAACATCACCTCACCCAAGACAGCAAATTACCCGTAGTCGCGGGATCTCGTGAGGAAATGGATACCCTCTTTTTGGAGGAGGCCCCTGAAAATCCTTCAAATCCCTTGGAAGTATTGCACTTTGTACTTGAAAAAGTCATGACAAAAAGTACGATCCTTTCACATCCCCAGGCGTATTCCTTTGTGCCAGGACCCAGTAACTACGTGAGTGTCATGGCCGATACCTTGGCTACAGGTTTTAATATTTTTTCTGGGGGATGGGCCGCATCCCCCGCTGCCTCCGAATTGGAAATAGTAACGATACAGTGGTTGCTCCGTATCTTTGGATTCCCAAAGAAAAAAGGAGGGGGTATTTTTACCAGTGGAGGTTCCATGGCCAATCTTACGGCCCTAGCCACTGCGCGGAGAATAAAATGTGGTGAGGATTTTTCCAAGGCCATTGTCTACCTGTCCGATCAAGCCCACTCATCCAATATCAAGGCCATACGGGTGTTGGGCTTTAAGAAGGAACAAATACGGGTCATTCCCACAGATATTGAATTCAAGTTTGGCATCAACAAACTCAAGAATTGTATTGCCAAGGACCGGTTAGAGGGACTATTTCCATTTTGCCTGATTGCCAGTGCGGGTACCACAAACACCGGAACCGTAGATCCCCTCGGGGAATTGGCAAAAATCTGTAAGAAGGAATCTATCTGGTTCCATATTGACGGGGCCTATGGTGCCGCGGCCATTCTTTCCGAAAAGGGCAAACGTCTTTTGAAGGGTATTGAAAAGGCAGATTCACTGACGGTCGATCCCCATAAATGGTTCTTTCAACCGTATGAGATGGGTTGCCTATTGGTTCGCAACCACAAACATCTGAGCCATACGTTTACGGAAAAACCTGAATATATACGGGACATTGAGGGCAACCCCTCCGAAATCAACTTTTACGATCACGGCATACAACTTACCCGGAGGTTCAGGGCCCTAAAATTTTATATGTCCTTAAAGACCTTTGGCCTAGGAGCATTCAAAAAAGCCATCACGTACAATATTGAATTGGCAGAGGAGGTAGAGCAATCATTGCGCAAAAGCAAACATTGGGAAGTGGTCTTTCCCGCCACCCTGGCCGTTATCAACTTCAGATATAATCCCATTGACAAAAAGTACACTGTCAAGGAGTTGGACTCCATTAACCAATACATTTCAAACGAGGTGGTAGCTTCAGGAAAAGCACTTTTGGTAACGACCCTTCTCCATGGGCAGGTCATCCTTCGTATGTGTCTGATCAATCCCAGAACCACTATACAACATGTTCGGGAAACCTTGGCCTTGTGCATGGAGGTTGCCAAGGAGAGGCAGGCCTAGTTCCAACTATGCAAAAATTGGTTTCCGTATTCTAGGACCCATCTTGACTTTTTCTAGTGATGGCCGTTACTTTGGAATTCTGGGCAATCCAGTCTGATATGGTCATCCATAAGTTCCCTTTTCAATAGATTACAGAAGTGGTGTTTGTCTTGCTCTTGATAGTATTTGCAGGCAAAGCAGGTACGCTGTACCGTCAGCACCCCATTTTGGTTGAGTTGGTAAATTAGTTTTCCCAGGCTATTGAACAACTGTTCTTTTTCCTGTTTTCCCAACATATCCACCTGCTTGGTAAGGGGCGTCATAAAATCCTCGGTCTCCCCCACCCTTTTTTTTCCTGCAGGGGTAAGCACTATGGTATAACTACGGTTATCAACCGATGAAAAGTCCTTTAGGATGAGTCCCTTTTTTTCCAATACCCGAATGGCATCACTGATTGTTGGTTTTGTGACATTGAATTCCTTGGCCAAATAACTTACATGGCACAATGAACTGTTGTGATAGGCCAAAAAAATCAGTATCTGTATTTGGATTGGGCTCAGTCCCAAGGTCTTTGCCTTGTCCCAAAGCAACACCTTGAACGCCTGTGATATCCGCTCCAAGCCAATCACTATCTTGGCGGATACATCTTCTTCCTGCTCTCTTGGATCAAACACACTTTTTTTCATAAAAAACTTTGCCCGTTGATTGACCAACAGGCAAAGTTAGTCATCCTAATTAAATTGAGGGAACATCCATGGGCCTTAACCGCAATTCTCCATTTCCACGATAAAGTATCCTTTCTTCTCTATGGCATCCCTCACATGCAAAGGAGCTGTTTCCATATGGCAGAAATGGCATTCCTTGGCGGTCAACTTCCCTGTTTCAAAGGATTTGGCGTGAAGATAATCCATACCATATCCCAAAACGGTATCAATATTGTCAATCACACTTGGAACCAAAATATCAAAATGCATCAGTAGCCCATTGGCCCTTTGTACATACGTATCCCAAACTGAAACCTTCATTATTTACGTTTTACGGAATACGGAAGCGACAAATCACCACTGGCCACATGGTATACTTGGTATACCCCTAGCATGGGCATATCCCCTTTACTGGTGTTTACCTTCATAAAGGCGGTTACCCCATCATAAGTGAAATCTATCTTCCCCTTAATTCTATAGTCGGGCACCATTACCCTAATGGTTTGGCCAGCCGTAGCCACTGGATACCCCGGCGAGTCCATATACATGGGCATTCCCGGGTTTGTTGGGGGCAATACCACGGTATCATCCGCTTTTTTGAACTGCTTTACTGAAAATCCTCCCCCTACACGATCATCATTGACCAATATCACCCAATGGGGATGCCACACCACTCCATCGTTGTCAAATATCCAATCGGCATTCTCATCCCAAAGGGGGGTATCATCAAAATCTGGATGCGAAGTGAGGGCCAGGGCCACAATTCCATCCACTTTACCAAAACCAACATCGTCCGATTTTAAACTGGTCGGAAACACATAACCCAGCACGGGGGCCCCATCCAATTGGCCTGCGGGTATGGGTACCGTATTTCCCGCTGCTCCCGCAACCTTTATTTCCCATACGGTCATGGCCAAATCAGCCTTGTGGCTCACTTGGACTTTGTCAATGGTAAAATCATTGGTCTTGTTATAACTGTCTCCCTGGGCACAGGAAACCAAATGGCTTCCCATCCATAAAAGGGTCAAGAAAAAATGTACTGTCTTCATTTTACATAAATTTAAAAGTTAGGAATCCTAACTTTATGGATTAAAAAAATTTAGCCTTTTACATCTTCCATGGAAGCGCCATAATTAATGTGCAGCACATTGCCGTTGGGCATTACCAAAGCTGGAACTGATTTCACTCCCTTACCTTCGGCCTCCTGAATCCTACCTCTATCTTCCCTGAGATGTACAATGTCCAGGGCATCGGCACCCAGTAACTGGATAACGTCATTTTCCGCCCCCACGCAAACGGGGCATCCCGCATGATAAAATGTCAATTTCTTCATTACATTATAATTTAAAGGTTATTGCATTATTGCGGAACAAATATAGTAAGGATTCCTAACTATACAAAATTTTATTCTTTTTCCGTTCAATTTCCAACATCAGTCTTGCCTATCAGTGAATAGGGTTTCGATACTTTGATTTAACGCCTGCTGTACTTTGGGATCTGTACAATTGATCAGGATGGAAACCACCACTTTTTCCTGGGGATACACAAAAAAGTTGGAATAGGCCCCTACACTATTGCCTACATGGCCCACAAAATGGCGGCCTTGGGCATCCTCACTTACCTGAAAGCCCAGTCCGTAATATGTGGATTCCCCATGAATCCTCTGCGGTCTAAAAAGTTCTGCGTAGGTTTCCGGTTTTAGCAAATCCCCATTTAAAATGGCCCGGCCCATACGCGCGATATCCTTGCTGGTGGACACATAGCCGCCCCCTGCCAGTTTAAATCCATTATGAACCGGTATGGCATTTTTGAAACCCGATTTTCTCTTGGTGTAGCTTCGGCTACGCTCAGCTACCATTATATTGTGGGATGCTTCGGCTCCACTCAGTACAAGTCGCCCAGCTACCATTTCATTTTGGTTGATTACTGCTCCGCTGTCAGGTATCGTATGGTACATTCCCAAGGGTTCCAATACCTTCTCTTGTACATACTCACCAAAGGGTACACCACTGGCCTCTTGCATCGCCAGGGACAACAACACAAAATCAAAGCTATTGTACAAGTATCCCGTACCCGGCTCAAACTCTAGGGGATCATCCTGAAATGCTTGGATTCCCTCCCTAATGGACCAACCTTCATTGAGTGCATATTCCTTACCCCTATACCCCCTGATACCCGCCGTATGCCCAGCCAATTGTCTAAGGGTAAAATCCCATCGCTTTTTGGGACAATAGGGAACGTATCTATAAAGGGAAGCATCTAAATCCACCATTCCCTCTTCCATCATTTTACCCAAGGCCAATCCGGTGATACATTTTGAGATACTGGCGATACGAAACTGTGTCTTCTTGGGATCAACGCCCTTTTTACGCGCTACATCGGCATAACCGTAACCCCTTTGCAAGAGTACCTCGTTCTCCCTACTAATGGTCACGGCCATGCCCGGTACTTTTTTCTGGTTTGTCAAATCAACCAAAAGGGCATCGGCCCTGGCCATTCCACGCAAATGGCCATTATCGCCCAACACCCGTCTTGCGGCAAACATATTCCTAAGGTATTTTACAATGGGATTGGACATGTTTCTAAAAGTACGATTATTACTATTGTGGAGGTTGGCCCTAATCCACGTTTGTTGAGTGCCCCTACACACTTACCTATGCCTCAACAAGCTGGCACCCTTAGTTGGCATGATGTATAAGTGGGACTCTTGTTTTGGAACTCACTCCTTAAAGATCAATCTTCCCCGATACAGTTCCTGTACCGCTATCTCCGGAGGACGGTTTTGCCCAATCACATTTCCATACCCCCGTATCCGACCTGAAATACGTTGTTGGGGATTTACAAACATTTCATTGCTGCCACGATGGTCAATGTCCACAGTGTGACTTTCCAGCTCCTGGGCCTCAATTCGGGAATCCCCCGCTGCAATGGTCAGGTTCAGT
>JBFOLQ010000179.1:0-2619 GCA_040830145.1 Flavobacteriaceae bacterium
AATTTACGATACCACTGGGGCCATTGGGGCGGCCAGGGCGTGCATTTTGGCAGATGGGGATGATGCCACCTTTGCATCATTTACCAAAGACGACCATATCATGACCTATACCCCGGAAAAAGATACATCGGCCTATACCATGGCCTATCACACTTGGAAAAAGGAATTGGAATTACTCATAAATACATAATTATGGCACTGATTGGCGATACCGAATACTTTAAGGGAATAGGGGACATCAAATATGAGGGTAGGGAATCTGACAATCCCTTTGCCTATAAGTTTTACGATCCCGAAAGAATGGTGGCGGGAAAGACCATGCGCCAACACTTTAAATTTGCCATGGCTTATTGGCATACCCTCTGCGGTACAGGCGGTGACCCCTTTGGCCCGGGCACCAAAAAATTTCCCTGGGCCACGGCCACAGACCCTTTACAAGCAGCTCGGGAAAAGGCAGATGCCGCCTTTGAGTTCATTACCAAAATGGGATTTGAACATTACTGCTTCCATGATTATGACCTAGTGGCCGAGGCGGATACTTTAGTGGCCTCGGAAAAAAGATTACACAAAACGGTGGACTACCTCAAACAAAAAATGGCGGCTTCCGGTGTAAAATTGCTTTGGGGCACTGCCAATCTGTTCTCCCACCCCAGGTACATGAACGGCGCAGCCTCCAACCCCAATTTTGATGTGGTGGCCCGTGCGGGCGGACAACTGAAAATCGCTTTGGATGCCACCATGGAGCTTCAAGGGGAGAATTATGACTTTTGGGGTGGTCGTGAGGGATATATGTCCCTATTGAACACCAAAATGAAATTAGAACAGGACTATATTTGCCGTTTTATGCGTATGGCCCGGGATTATGCCCGGTCGCAGGGGTTTAGGGGCACCTTCTTTATTGAGCCCAAACCCATGGAACCTTCCAAACATCAATATGATTTTGATGCCGCCACATCCATCAAGTTTATTAGGGAGCAGGGCTTGGAGGCCGATTTTAAACTGAACATTGAGGTCAATCACGCCACCCTGGCCCAACATACCTTTCAGCATGAGCTACAAGTAGCGGCAGATGCCGGTATGCTTGGCAGTATAGATGCCAACCGTGGTGATTACCAAAACGGATGGGACACGGACCAGTTCCCCAACAATATCCAGGAAACTGCCGAGGCCATGCTGGTCTTCCTAAAAGCCGGTGGGTTACAAGGGGGAGGTATTAACTTTGATGCAAAAACCAGGCGCAACTCCACTGATCTTGAAGATATTTTTATAGCACATATCGGCGGTGCGGATACCTTTGCACGCGGGTTGCTCATCGCCGAAGCCCTCATAGGGAATCCGGCCTTTGAAGGGCTTTTGAACAAACGTTATGAATCCTTTGACTCTGGGAAGGGAGCTGATTTTGTCAATGGGAAACTAACCTTGGACGACTTGTACCAATACACCACAAATACAGGAGAACCCGCACAGTTGAGTGGTAAGCAAGAGTTGTTTGAAAATATTTTGAACCAACATCTCTGACCCCCAACACTATCTTTTGTAATGGCCCACACCGCTGAACATGGAACGAAGAACGAAAACAACACTTGAAAATTTGCACCACCTATCCAATATTGGCTCGTTTGAAGGACGGGACATTCACTGTATCACCCTTCAAAATGAATTGGGCACCCTACTGAAGGTCTTTACGTTTGGT
Source organism: Flavobacteriaceae bacterium (assembly GCA_040830145.1). GTDB lineage: Bacteria > Bacteroidota > Bacteroidia > Flavobacteriales > Flavobacteriaceae > JBFOLQ01. The sequence continues at coordinate 1,694 of JBFOLQ010000179.1, forward strand.
GCCATTTGGCACTCGTTGGAGCTTCTCGATAAAAATGGGGAGTTGTTTGATGTGGTAGTGGCCCCAAAATCCCTAGAGGATTATATACGGCAACGTAAAGAGAATCCCTATTACTTTGGGGCAAGCATTGGAAGGTATACCGGACGGATCGCAAAGGGCCACTTTAAAATGGAGGGGGTTACCTACCAACTGCCCGTACAAAATAAGGTACACCTCCACGGTGGACCAGGTGGACTTCACAGCAAAATCTGGGACATAGAATCCATGGATATGGGCAATGAAGGGACGTCCGTGACTTTGGCCTGCACAAGCCAGCATATGGAGGAAGGATACCCAGGTACTATTTCCGTTAAGGTTACGTACACCCTCACCCATCAGAACGATGTGCGGATTTTATATGAGGCCGACTCAGATCGGGACACCATCGTAAACCTGACCAACCATGTGTATTTCAACCTGGATAGGGAATCCGTTCTACAACAGGAATGCAAGATTGGGGCAGATTCCATATTGGAAACCCACGAGGACTTAATTCCCACGGGAAATAGATTGGCCGTCAACGGGACTCCCTATGATTTCAACATATGCCAACCCTTACGCAAGATAGCTTCCATTCAAGGACTGGACGATTGCTATGTGTTCCATAATGGGGATGATGGACCCAAGGCCCAATTGGTTTCCCCAAATACAGGAATCCAGATGGAAATGGACACCGATCAACCGGCAGTGGTGGTCTTTACCCCGCACCAATTGCGTTTTGCGGGGTCCCCAAAACAAAAAAGATGGCATGCACAGGATTTTCCCGCCATTTGTTTTGAGGCCCAACACTTTCCCGATTCCCCAAACCATCCCCATTTTCCCACCACTGTGCTAAAAAAAGGGAGTCTTTATAGAAATTACACTTCCTATGCATTTAAGGTGATGGC
>JBFOLQ010000180.1:0-3162 GCA_040830145.1 Flavobacteriaceae bacterium
GGGATAGATTTTCACATCCCTCGTCTATTAAATAATAGCCTTCGGTATCCGTTTTGCCATCCAGGGTCCTTTTATCCCCCAAGGTCACTGCAACACCCGTATTTCTGACCTCATCCGTCTCAAAACGCCGCCACGTATTGCGAACCAATTGAAAGGTACTTTTCTGGGCCAAATCTATATACTCGTCCTCAAAGGCCCGACCACGAAGGTATAAATGCCCTTGGGTGCCATACGTTTGAAAGCACATCAACTGCAAGTAGTCATTTTTACCCAACAATGCCATTGTTTCAAAGATAGGGGTTTGGAACGGGTTGATGATTGGCACCACCAAATTATCCCCTACTTGGCATATCATGGCCCCGTTGCGCCCAATAAAATGGTATGCTTTTGTACAAAGGCCGAAAGGCTATAAATCTATTGATTATTTTAAGGGAATCTGCACATTAAAGGTACCCCCCTTCACCTTTGTATTGGTATCGGCCAGCGAGCAGGCGGCGTACATTACCTTGGGCACACCGTCCTCAATATACAGTTGTGGCCGTTCCAAACGATCCACTTCCAGCTTTTGTCCGTCTCTTAAAACGAGCTCCCGCTTGCGGAACAAAGGGTCTTGGGCTGGGGTCCATTCCAACCCATCTTTGGAGACCAATAATGCCAATCCCTTTTTATTTCCTGATATCTGTCCTGAAAAATCCTTGACCACCGCCTTAAACATAGTATCGTCATACCATACATAGGGGTCTTCGGAACTGGCTGTACTACCATCGGGCATCTTAACATCAAATATGATATGGTCCAGTGTAGTAAATGGCCCTGTGGGATGGTCTGAAATGGCCACGCCATGGACCCCTCTCCATTCAGGGACATACATATTTCCCTTGAAGTACAGCATGTATTTTTGAGTGTTCGGATTATAGACCACCGATGGGTTCACGGTAATGATATTATCAGGAAGTGCCACAGTGCCTTCCGGTGATGGTTTCACCAGTGCACCTGGTTTTACACGGGTCCGGGGTCCGAGTATGGGGGCATTGAACTTTTTGTATTCACCTTTTTTCAATGCCTCAAAATCCGTGAATGCTATGACCCCTATCTGCTGCCTTTGCTGCACCCTATTTCTTTTTGTTATTTCGGGATATCCCTCAATATCAGAGCTTCCCGTAAAATAGAGGTAATAGGTATCATTGAACTTTTTAATGTGTGGATTGTGAACGCTCTGCCCGTTCCAGTTTCCAGTGCTCATGCTAGGGCCCAATACAAGCGGTGCCACCTTAAAATCCCTGTCGGGCCTATTGGAAACGGCGTACCCTATCCTGGAGCGCAAGACCCAGCTACTGGTAAATGGGATGCTATCAGGACCACAGTCCCAAAATGAGAAGAACATATGGTATTTGTCATCATCCCCCTTGACAACACTGCCACCCCAGACAAACTTATTCTTTATACCCAAAATGGAAGGTCCTTTCAACATCTTCCCCGAAGGGGCATCCGCAAGAACAGCATCGACCCTACCCAGCAAGGCATCGTCATTTTTTGTGGCCTCTTTGCAAGAAAGCAGGGTCAGGAGCATACATACCATAAAAAGCAGCTTACGCCAAAAATTGAACTCCATCATCGGTTTACCATCTGCCTTTTTAATCTTTGGAAAAAGTTTTATGTTGGCTGCCATAGGTTCTGATTCGTAACGTTTGTTCTAATAATCAATTCCCAAATCGTTGGTTCTTACCGCTATCAGTTTCTGTTTCAGTTTTTTCTGGAAGTCCTCCACCTGTTCTGCGTATTCGGGGAGCTGTGCCAGATTGGTATACTGTCCCGGGTCTTTTTCCATGTCAAAAAGCTCCATCCCCAAGGAAGCATCCTCGCCATATTGTATGTAGGCCCATGTATCTGTCCTCAGTAAAAACGTTTCACCTTTTTGGGTTACTGAAAAGGCCATGTCCCTCACAGTATGCCTCGGGTCGTCCAAGGTCTTGACCAAACTTTTGCCTTGAATGTGTTCTGAATGGGACAGCCCTGCCAACTCGGCAACAGTGGGATACAGGTCTAACAACTCTGCAAAGGAGTTGCACACCGCAGGTCTTTTGCCCGGCACTTTTATAATCAATGGCACACGGGCAGATTCTTCCTTGAGGCTGACTTTCATCCAAAATTCGTGTTCCCCCAAATGGAATCCATGGTCAGACGTAAAAATAACGATCGTATTATCCTCCAAGCCTTCTTCCCTCAATGTTTTTAAGACCTTGCCCACTTGCCGATCCATATATGAAACAGAGGCATAGTAGGCGGCAATGGCTTTCTTTTTCTGTATGGAATCCATTTGGGCATTTACACTGGTAACATAATTGATTCCCTTTTCGGGTATATCATCCCAATCGCCTTCAAAATTATGGGGGAGTTGGATTTCTTCGTGTGGATAAGGCTTGAAATCTACCCTTGGCGCCACAAAGGGCACATGGGGCCTTACAAAGCCCACAGCCAAGAAAAAGGGCTCGTCCTTATGCTTGCGTATGAGTTCGGAGGCCTTGGCCGCTGTTCTTCCATCGGAATGGGCCATATCATCCCCATCCGCTTTTACAATGGTCATCACATTGCCCCCTTTAATGGGCAGGGTACCATCAGGGTTGTTCTGCACCAGTTCGCCATCCCCCTTGGCCTTCCATTCCGGACCCTGGCTATTGTACCGCTCTGTCCATGATGCCGCATCGTCCGTACCATCGGAGCCCAATTCTATATCTATCGGCACCCCCATATGGTAAATTTTACTTACCCGTGCCGTATAATATCCGTTGTTCTTGAACAATTGGGGCCAAGTGACCCTGTCTTCCCCGATATTCTCCCTTCCACTAACGTACCCATAGGTTTGGGTTGCATTGGGATAGTATCCGGATAGGAACGATGCCCTTGACGGGCCACAGACCGGATATTGGCAATAGGCACTGGTATATCTCGTTCCCTCAGCTGCAAGTGCATCAATATTTGGAGTTTGTGAAACCTCATTTCCATAGGAGGAAACAGCGGTGGCCGTTAGGTCATCGGCGATGATGAAGAGGATGTTGGGTCGTTGATGTTCCGGTTCCGATTTTTTTTGCTCTTTCGTCCGTCCGGATCCCAATAGCACGATTCCCATGAGGATGTATACTAATTTCTTGGTGTTTTTTGTCA
>JBFOLQ010000181.1:0-10040 GCA_040830145.1 Flavobacteriaceae bacterium
CCGGGCCTGAGGCCTTTGTCCTTTCTTATGTATCCTTAATTTCCCTTACCGGACGGTTGGGAAGGCCATAAATCAAAACAAGGCCCCCCGAAACAATCCCCAACTCCCCAGGCGGTTCCGGTACCGCCCCTTACTGTTCCGAGGGTTGGTTTGGGGGTTTGGCCCGCTGGTCTTCGGGGCGATAGGCCTGGAACCCAAAGCTCGCCCGGGTAAAGCCAAGGTCATACAGTACTTCCAAATGTTCGGCAGACGTATTGTTGGGATGGCCCTCAAAACTGAATTCATGTCCCTCAGCCCTTCTGGCCTTTCTAAAGATGCCCTCTAGCAACCACTTTAAATTGTCCGGGGAGAAAAAAGTGGGTGTTCCACCACCTATGTGCAACTCCTTGACAACTGGTCTTCCAGGAAAAAGCCCACAGTACATATCCCATTCCTTGAGCAAGGCCCGTATGTAGGGAGCTTCCATTTCATGTCTTTTGGTAATGCGCTTGTGACAACCACAAAAAGTACACAGACTCTCACAAAAGGGTAAATGTATATATAAGCTTATCCCATCATGGGCATTACTTTCCATATAACTCTTACGGACCCCAGCTTTCCATTGCTTGCCAGAAAACGAACCCATATCCCAATAAGGTACGGTGGGATAACTCGTATACCGTGGACCGGGGACATTGTATTTTTCCACCAAACTACACATAGCTCAATTATTTACAACAAAGATAAGATCGTCATCCCAGGGAAAATATGACATTTGTCAGCCATGGGGCAAAGTATCTTCCACATATCCCAATAAATAAATAGTTGAACGATTCAGGCCCTTGATTATGGATTAAACCATTATTTTTGCGCCGAAATAACTACTTCATACCAATGACCTTACTTCTTATGGCCGCCGGACGTGGTAGCCGATACGGCAAACTAAAGCAATTTGATGACTTGGGTCCCCAAGGTGAGTTCTTGATGGAATTCAGCATGTTCGATGCCCTTGAAGCAGGTTTTGACCATATTGTGGTCATTACCCAAAAGAGCAATGTGGACTTTCTAAGGGACCATTTGCGACCAAGATTGCCCAAAAACATTACATTGGACGTCATTCCCCAGGAACTTTCTGATTAGCCCGATGGTTTTCAATACCAGGACAATCGGGAAAAACCATGGGGCACGGCACATGCGGTATGGGCCGCCCGTCATGTCATCAACAATCCGTTTGTGGTCATTAACGCTGATGATTATTACGGGAAGACCGCCTATAAAAAAGCGGCCGATTTTATGAAGGGCAACCAAGGAAACAACAGTTATGCCCTGGCCGGATATGTTTTAAGGGAAACCCTTTCAGAGCATGGTTCGGTATCAAGGGGCGTTTGTACCATGGATGACAATAACAATCTGCTCTCGGTCAACGAGCGCATTAAAATCATTGCCAAGGAAAATGGTATTGTAGACGAGGATTCCGGCCTTACATTCACAGGGAACGAACTGGCCAGCATGAATTTTTGGATATGCCAACCCACTATTTTTGGGAGCATAGAAAAAGACTTAAGGGAGTTTCTCTCCCACTCCGAGGATACTTCCAAGGGAGAAATTTATCTCCCCTTTGTGGTCCAGGACATGCTCCAAGATGGAAACATCACCGTAAAGGTCATTCCCTCGGGGGGTGAATGGTTTGGGGTCACCTATGCCAGTGATAAGGAAAAATCGGTTGCCATGTTACAGGACATGACCACCAATGGAAATTACCCATCTCCCCTATGGGATTGAGCCATGGAGGAAACCCATCATTTGCTGCACAATGTCCTGAAGCAATTCAAGGTCCCAGAGAAAACGTATCGGTTTGATTCGATCACCCAAGGTTTTATCAACGATACCTATTTGGTATTCCATCAAGATACGGCCCTTTTTATATTGCAACGCATCAACCACAATGTCTTTTTGAACATTGACGGGGTCATGGCCAATATTGGGCAGGCACTTGCCCATTTACAGGGCACCGGTTATGCCAGGATACAACTTATCAAGACAGGGGATGGCCATCAATACTTGAATACCACGGAAGGTTTTTGGCGGTTGATGACCTATATCCCACAAAGCGTGGCCTATAATACCACCACTGATCCTAAGACAGCCTATGAAGCCGGAAGGATCATTGGTAGGTTCCATTGCCTATTGCACAATGCCAAGGTCAATACATTTGTTGACACTATTCCGAGGTTTCACGACATTAAGCTGCGCAAACAACAATTTGAGGAAGCCCTGGCCGCTGCAAGCCCTGAAAGAAAAGCGGAATGTAGCAACGATATTGGGGATGCTATGGACATGCTAGACATTTTTGGAAGGTTACACGACCAGAAACTTCCTGTAAGGGTATGCCATAACGACACCAAACTGAATAACATCTTATTCTCAAAAGAAGAAAAGCGTGCCCTTTGCCTCATTGACCTGGACACCTTGATGAAAGGGTATTTTTATTATGACTTTGGGGATGCCGTACGTACCATTGTCAACACAGCACCAGAGGATGAACGGGACCATGGTGCCATTGGGTTCAACATGATGCTCTTTGAGCATTTCGTGGACGGATTGGCGTCAAACGAAGCTTTCTTACACCAAGGCGAAATTGAATCCCTCACACTGGGAACCGCCTTTATGCCCTTTATCCATGGACTTCGTGCCCTGACCGACTACTTAAATGGCGACATCTATTACAAGGTATCCTATCCTGACCAAAATCTAGTGCGTTGCCGCAGTTTGTTCCATTTCACTTCCAAAACCTTGGAAAAAAAGGAACGTATGGAAGAAATCATTGGAGACAAGCTACGGTAGCACATTATCCTTATCCATCTAAATTTCAAGATATAAGATAAAAACCCCAAACTAGGCTAAGGGTTATACAGTGATTATATATTGGAATATTTCCATTTTTTAGGATTATATCCTTATATTGCATTCCTTTTTTATCCATTTGCCCATGAACAAGACCATTTTGCATATGGACTTGGATACCTTTTTTGTGTCAGTGGAGCGTCTTCTTAACCGGGAGTTGCAAAACAAACCCCTTTTAGTGGGGGGAATAACCGACAGGGGTGTAGTAGCAGCCTGTAGCTATGAGACCCGAGCCTATGGGATACATTCCGGAATGCCCATGAAAATGGCCAAGGAATTATGTCCTGAAGCCAAGGTGATACGGGGAAATGCGGGAACATATAGCCAGTATTCCGATATGGTCACGGAAATCATCCAGGAACATGTCCCCGTCTTTGAGAAATCAAGCATTGATGAGTTCTATGCCGACCTTTCAGGAATGGATCGCTTTTTTGGTTGTTATAAATATGCCACTGAAATGCGTAGAACGATCATGCGGGAAACCGGATTACCCATTTCCTTTGGGCTCTCCGTAAACAAAGTAGTATCAAAGGTCGCCACTAATGAGGCAAAGCCCAACAACCAGCTCAAAATAGATATTGGATATGAAAAGGCCTTTTTGGGGCCCCTATCCGTCAAAAGAATACCCATGGTGGGCGACAAGACCTATCAAACACTCAGGAACTTGGGCGTTAGGTACATAAAGACCATACAGGAAATGCCCCTTGACATCATGAAACGGGTATTGGGCGCCAATGGGACCATCATATGGAAACGGGCCAATGGAATTGACAATACCCCGGTCACCCCCTTCTTTGACCGGAAATCAATTTCCACGGAGAGAACCTTTGACCGCGACACCATTGATGTGGTAAGGCTCAAGGGCATACTCATCGCCATGACCGAGAACTTGGCCTACCAGCTTCGACGTGCCAACAAACTAACGGCATGTATCACTGTAAAGATTCGCTATTCGGACTTCAACACCTACTCAAAGCAAATGCATATCCCATATACCAGTGCAGATCATATTCTCATCCCCAAGATTTTGGGGCTGTTCAATACACTGTACCAAAAGCGCATATTGGTTCGACTTGTGGGCATCCGATTTAGCCATTTGGTGTCTGGCAATTACCAAATCAACCTTTTTGAGGATACCGAAGAAATCCTGAATCTATACAAGGCCATGGATGGGGTACGGCACCGTTTTGGTGACCGGGCCGTACTTAGGGCTTCGGCCATGGGGGCCAAAACAATAGGACGCATGCAAAACCCATTCAATGGGCAACCTCCCATTGTATTGGCCCATAGAAAACAATGAGTTGTACAGAATTTTAGAACAGGGGACAAACAAAATGACAGGCTTGGTGCCACACCGATCTTGTCAGGCTACACTCTTGACGCCAACTGTCAAGAGCAACACAATTGAAACCCCATTTGAAGCATATGATCCGTGATTTTATCCTATGTATTTGAACTGCCATACATATTACAGTCTTCGCTATGGGACCTTTTCAGAGCTTGAGCTACTACAGTTGGCACAACGGAACCATATTTCCCAACTGGCCCTCACTGATATCAACAATACCTCGGCTTGCCTCAATTTTGCCCGAAAGGCTCCTGGGTATGGCATACGGCCCATCTTGGGAATCGACTTTAGAAATGGGGCCGCTCCTTGTTTTATAGGCATTGCCCAAAACAATGAAGGATACATGGAACTCAATGATTTTTTATCCCATTGCCTCCATCAAGGGATAGACATACCCAAACGTGCCCCTAATTTTAAAAATGCCTACGTAGTGTATCCGTTTGAGCAAGTCTTGCTCAATGGACAAAAAGAGTTCATGGCGCATGAGTTTATAGGGATTTCCATTCGGGATCTAACGCGCCTACCATTTTCAAAGATACTAGATTTACAGGATAGATTGGTGGTACAACAGCCCGTTACCTTTAGGGACAAACGTGATTTCAATGCCCACCGTCTATTAAGGGCCATTGACAATAATACCCTTTTAAGCAAACTCCCCAAGACGGAAGAAGCAGATGAAGGGGAAAGAATGTACCCCCTTGAAAACCTTATTGCCACTTTTTCCGAATACCGATTCATACTGGACAATACCAAAAAGCTTTTGGACAATTGCAGCATTTCTTTTGATTTTTCCCAAGGGAGAAAACCCCAAAACCCCAAAACCTATACCGGAAGCCTAAAGAAAGATTATCTCTTGATGGAGCGCTTATGCCAACAAGGCCTGTCCGATCGGTACAAAAAGATTGACGTCTCCATCAAAGAGCGATTGCAAAAAGAACTTGGGCTTATCAAAAAAATGGGTTTTGTGTCTTACTTTCTCATTAATTGGGATATTGTTTCAGAGGCACGCCGACGGGGTTTTTATTATGTGGGGCGCGGCAGCGGAGCCAATAGCATTGTGGCCTATTTACTGTACATTACCGATGTGGACCCCATGGAGCTCGATCTGTATTTTGAGCGTTTTATCAATCTGTACAGGGCCAATCCTCCTGATTTTGACATTGATTTTTCATGGAGGGACCGTCCAGAAATGACCCAATATATCTTTGATCGTTTTGGGCACGTGGCCCTTTTGGGCACTTATGTGACCTTTAAGCAACGGGGGGTCATCCGTGAGTTGGGAAAGGTCTTTGGGCTGCCCCCACGGGAAATTGATTTTTTATCCGGGGGAAAATACCACTATGACCAATTGGACGGTATTGCAAGGCTCGTAATCAATTATGGAAAACTTTTGGTCAACATGCCCAACTACCTGAGCATCCATGCAGGCGGCATCTTAATCAGTGAAAGGCCCTTGCATTATTTTTCGGCCACGCACCTACCTCCCAAAGGTTTTCCCACGGTACAGTTTGATATGGTCATCGCAGAGGATGTGGGATTGTACAAATTTGATATCCTGGGGCAAAGGGGGTTGGGAAAAATCAAAGAGGCCCTGGAAATTATTTCCTATAATCAACCCAAGCGGTATCGGGACATAGACATTCACAATATTGAAAAATTCAAGACAGACCCCTCCATAAACAATCTCATTAAGGCAGCACAGTGCATGGGGTGTTTTTACGTGGAGTCGCCCGCTATGCGCATGCTTCTCAAAAAATTGGAGGTGGACAATTATCTGGGGCTCGTTGCCGCCAGTTCCATTATTAGACCGGGAGTGGCCAAAAGCGGTATGATGCGGGAATATATATTACGTCATCAAAATCCGAAAAGAGCCCAGGAAAAGGCCCATCCCGTTATGCTCGATATCATGCCCGACACCTATGGGGTCATGGTATACCAGGAAGATGTCATTAAGGTGGCCCACCATTTTGCTTCCCTGGACCTAGGGGAAGCAGATGTGCTACGCAGGGGAATGAGCGGTAAATTTCGTTCCAGGGAAGAGTTTCTCAAGGTAAAACACAAATTCATCTCAAACTGTAGAAAAAAGAGGTATCCGGACACCCTCATTTATGCTATTTGGGAGCAGATAGCCAGTTTTGCCGGTTATGCCTTTGCCAAGGGGCATTCCGCTTCCTATGCCGTGGAAAGCTACCAAAGCCTTTTTCTCAGGGCCTATTTCCCATTGGAATTTATGGTGGCCGTTCTCAATAACGGGGGCGGATTTTACCGACCCGAATTTTACATACACGAGGCCCGTATGCTCGGTGCCACGGTACATGCCCCTTGTGTGAACCGGAGCCAAAGGGCCAATTGTATCAAGGGCACACATATATATCTGGGCATGATGTATCTAAGCAACTTAGAGAACCTAACGATACAGCGTATTGTTGCAGAGCGGGAAACAAACGGGGTTTTTTCCTCTCTGGAGGATTTCGTGGACAGGGTGGCCATCTCCATGGAACAGCTATCCATTCTCATCCGTATCGATGGTTTTCGTTTTACGGGGGCCAATAGACACGAGCTGTTATGGAAGGCCCATTTAATGCTCTCAAAAAACGATCGCCTGGAACACCCCAAACTATTTCCACCCCAAAAAGGCACCTTCAAGATTCCAAAATTGCACGACACCCCACCGGAGATGGCATTTGAACAAATGGAACTATTGGGCTTTTGTCTGTGTAGTCCTTTTTCGCTACTGGAGCATTCCCCCCTCAATTCCAATGGACAGGAAAATATGACCGCATATATAAATGGACATATTGACCTATACGGATATCTGGTGAACGTAAAGAACACTGTGACCCATACTGGTAAAAAAATGCACTTTGCAACCTTTGTGGACCAAAAGGGAATTGTTTTTGACACCGTACATTTCCCTCCTGTAGCTGCCAAATACCCCTTTAGGGGAAAGGGCATTTATCGTCTTTATGGTAAAGTGGTGGATGAATTTGGTTTTTTGAGCATTGAGGTCGTCAAGATGCTACGACAGGCGTATATACCAGACCCCCGTTATGACGATATGAAAACAAGCACCCTATATTTTCAAAAAAAGGACCAAAAACACTATTTGAAGGCCTGAATCCCCGTGATATCAGCCCCGGTAATCAGTAAATGGATATCATGGGTTCCCTCATAGGTAATGACACTTTCCAGGTTCATCATATGCCGCATAATGGGATAGTCCCCTGTGATTCCCATTGCCCCAAGTACTTGGCGGGCCTCACGCGCAATGGCAAGCGCCATATCCACATTGTTTCGCTTCGCCATTGAAATTTGGGCCGTGGTGGCCCTACCCTCATTTTTAAGCTGCCCCAAGCGAAAGGCAAGCAGTTGGGCCTTGGTAATCTCCGTGACCATTTCGGCCAACTTCTTTTGTTGTAATTGATAAGCCGCAATGGGCTTGCCAAACTGCGTACGTTCCTTGGCATAGCGCAAGGCGGTATCATAACAGTCCATCGCCGCCCCTATGGCACCCCAGGCAATGCCGTAGCGCGCTGAGTCCAAACACCCCAAAGGGGCTCCCAGTCCATCTTTTCCGGGCAGTAGGTTTTCCTTGGGCACTTTTACATTGTCAAAAATAAGCTCTCCTGTCGCAGAAGCCCTCAATGACCATTTATTATGGGTTTCTGGAGTAGAGAACCCTTCCATGCCTCGTTCCAAAACCAACCCTTTGATTCGGCCCTCCTCATTTTTGGCCCATACCACCGCCACATCGGCAAAAGGCGAATTGGAAATCCATAATTTGGCCCCATTGAGCAAATAATGGTCTCCCATGTCCTTAAACTTGGTTTCCATCCCTCCCGGATTGGATCCATGGTTGGGTTCTGTCAATCCAAAACAGCCCATCCATTCCCCGGACGCCAGCTTGGGCAAATACTTTTTACGTTGTTCCTCAGTACCATACGCAAAAATGGGATACATCACCAAGGAAGACTGTACCGAGGCCGTTGAACGCACCCCACTGTCTCCCCGCTCTATTTCCTGCATGATAAGTCCATAACTGATCTGGTCCAATCCTGCCCCGCCATACTCCTCCGGAATATACGGCCCAAAGGCCCCTATTTCAGCCAATCCGTTGATAATTTGCTTGGGGAATTCAGCCTTTTGGGCAAAATCCTCAATAATGGGTGATACATCGCGTTTCACCCATTGGCGGGCGGCATCACGGACCAGCTTGTGCTCTTCGGACAAAAGGTCGTCCAATAGGTAGTAATCAGGTGCTTCGAACAAATCAGGCTTCATGTAGTACAGAATTTAGTCAAAGGTAAGAATGAAACGTAACATATTCCGTTCGTTTTGTTATATTTTAAAATACAGGCCGTCTACACATATCCAAATAGGCCATCCCTCAATTTGTAAGGGTGCTTTCCTTCTCCCCAACAACCCGTCCCGGTTCCCGGGTTCCCGATCCCTTGGGCATATCCATAAGGTTATCCCCCAATTCGGCCCGCATCCCGTTCGCCAACTTCTCAATGGCGGCCACCACATCCGGATATTGGTCCGCCACATTAATGCGTTCCCCCACATCATTGACGATATCATATAGTTCAACCTCCTCCAAATCAACGTAGCCATATGTCCCTGGAAGACCATCCTTCCCGGGTTCCTGGCCCTTCATGGTACGATACCGATGGGGAAAATAAAGTTTCCACTTACCATACCGGACCCCAAATAGCTCATTGACCCTATAATAAAAGAAATATGCTTCTTGCGGACTTTGCTGCGTCTTTCCTGAGAGTACATTCCATACACTCTTGCCATCCAACACCTTTTTTGGTAGGGCTGCACCCGTAAGCTCTGCAATGGTGGGTAGTATATCAATGGCCATCACTGGGGTTTCAGAAACGGTCCCACCCGGTATCCCTGGAGGAAACCGTGCAATAAAGGGTTCCCGTTGTCCCCCTTCCCATGCCGTACCCTTTCCTTCCCGTAGTGGAAAAGCACTTCCCGCATGGTTGCCATAGGCCAACCAAGGTCCGTTATCAGAGGTAAAGATTATAAGCGTATTATCTTCCAGGCCATTTTCGGTAAGGGCCTTCATGATTTGCCCCACAGACCAATCAATCTCCATAATTACATCCCCATACAGGCCACGTTTGGATTTTCCCTTGAACTTGTCAGATACAAAAAGGGGTACATGCGGCTGTGGATGGGGTACGTACAAAAAGAAGGGAGTATCCTTATTCCTCCCAATGAACCCAACGCTATGTTCCGTAATCTGCGTGGTCAGTTGGGATTGCTCGGTCAAAGTGTCAATCACCATTTCATTTTGATAAAGAGGCAAGGGCCCAAAATTAAAGACAGGACCCTGTTGGGGATGGTAAGGCCACATATCGTTTGAATAGGGAATGCCGAACCACTCATCAAAACCGTGCTTGGTAGGTAAAAAATCAGCATGGTCCCCCAAATGCCATTTGCCATATATGGCGGTCGCATATCCTTCAGCCTTCAGCATCTTGGCAATAGTGGTCTCATTAGGGTTCAATCCAGTTTTGGCGTTGGGCATAAAGGCATTGTGAATGCCAATCCTATTGGGATAGCATCCCGTTAGAATTCCGGCCCTGGAAGCTGAACACACCGCTTGTGCCGCATAGAAGTGGGTGAGCTTTATCCCCTCTTCGGCCAATTGGTCCAAATGCGGGGTTTTAATATCCGGTGAACCAAAAACACCCACATCCTGGTACCCTTGGTCGTCAGTCATAATCAGTACAATATTCGGCGGACGTTCTTCCTGGGGATTGCTTTTATCGGCATTCTTGCACGAAGGCAA
>JBFOLQ010000182.1:0-6722 GCA_040830145.1 Flavobacteriaceae bacterium
TAAAATTAAGGGAAGCGCCGTAAACCCCGTATTACGTGAGGGGAACTCGGACCGTAGGGCCCCAAGGGCCGTAAAAAACTACGCCAAACAAAATCCCCATAGGATGGGGGCATGGTCGGCTGACTCTAAATCCCATGTGGCCACAATGGGGAACGGAGACTTTAGGTCCAATGAAAAATCATTGACCCTTTCAAATGCCACCTCCGTGGCAATTGAGCTCCACAAAAGCAATGGGGAGGTTCAAACCCTCAAGGAAAAAGTTGAATTGCAAGAAGGGGAAATCATCGATACAACGGTCATGGAGAAAAAGGCCTTGGTTTCCTTTTTAAGGGAACAGGTTGCCAATGCCAAGGAAGAAGGAGTGCTTTTTTCCGTTCATTTAAAGGCCACCATGATGAAGGTCTCAGATCCCATCATCTTTGGTCATGTTATGATGGCTTTTTTTGCCCAGGTATTTGAAAAACATCAAGACACCCTGGAAAAGGCCGGCATAGACGCTCGGGAAGGCCTGGAAAGTCTTTTGTCCGAATTGGCAGACCTACCATCAGAACAACGGGAAGAAATTGAATCGGACATCCGCAAGGCGCTAACGGACGGACCTGCATTGGCCATGGTCAACTCAGATAAGGGTATTACCAATCTCCATGTCCCCAGTGATATCATCATTGATGCCTCCATGCCTGCCATGATTCGTAACTCAGGACAAATGTGGAATGCGAAAGGGCAATCCCAAGATACCAAAGCGGTTATCCCAGATAGTAGCTATGCCGGTATTTATACGGCCACCATTGATTTTTGTAAGCAACATGGGGCCTTTGACCCCACTACCATGGGTACCGTCCCCAATGTTGGCCTCATGGCCCAAAAAGCTGAAGAGTATGGTTCACACGATAAGACCTTTGAGATTTCCGCCGAAGGTACCGTAAAGGTCGTGGACCTACATTCTGGGAACACTTTATTGGAACATTCCGTGGACCAAGGCGATATTTGGCGTATGTGTCAAGTAAAGGACGCCCCAGTGAGGGATTGGGTAAAATTGGCCGTTTCCAGGGCCAAGGCCACCCAGACCCCAGCGGTGTTTTGGTTGGATGAAAATAGAGCCCATGATGCTGAGCTCATCAAGAAAGTGATTGTCTATTTGAAGGAACACAATACCAATGGGCTTGAAATAGAAATCCTTTCCCCCATCAAAGCCACTGAATACACCTTACACCGTGTCAAGGAAGGCAAGGATACCGTATCGGTCACCGGAAATGTATTGCGTGACTATCTCACCGATCTCTTCCCCATTTTAGAGGTAGGTACCAGCGCTAAAATGCTCTCTATAGTTCCCTTGATGAACGGAGGGGGACTTTTTGAGACCGGAGCGGGTGGATCTGCCCCAAAACATGTGGAGCAGTTTATTGAAGAGGGACATTTGCGATGGGATTCTTTGGGTGAGTTTTTGGCCCTTGGCGTATCGCTCGACTTCTTTGGGGAAAGAAACGACAATCAGAAGGCACGAATATTGGGGGATGCCCTGGATACCGCTACGGAGAAATTCCTGATAAATGATAAATCCCCTTCCAGAAAGGTTCACGAACGCGATACCCGTGGCAGTCATTTTTACTTGGCCCTCTATTGGGCAGAAGCCTTATCAGAACAAGATAAGGACACCCAATTAAAAGAGATTTTTACCCGTGTTTTTTCGGAGATGGCCAAAAATGAGGAGAAAATCAACCAAGAGTTGCTCAATGCCCAAGGAACAGTGCAGAACATTGAGGGCTATTATTTACCGGCCCCTGAAAAAATTGCTGCGGCCATGCGACCGAGTGCAACCCTCAATGGCATCTTGGAGGCCATTTGATGAATTCAGAAGGTACGTCTTCACGGAAAAGGTTTTGCTAAGAGTTCCCCTTTAAGCCTTTTAATTAATTGTTAAGACTTTTGGAGGGTGGTTTTTTCTACTTACATTTAACCAAATCCTACATTGATGGTTGCTCCTTTCAAGAAATGGCCTTCCCTTCTATTCGTATTTTTTATATCCCTATCCTTTGCACAAGAACGGTACACCATCAACGGTACTGTGACGGAAAAGGCTAGTAATGAGACCCTCATTGGGGTGTCTATTGTGGTTCCCGCCCTCCAGACAGGTACCACCACCAACGAGTATGGATTTTACTCCTTAACCCTGCCCCAGGGGGAGTACGACGTCATTGTAAGTTACCTGGGATTTGGGGACATCAAATCTTCCATCAACCTTACCAATGACCAGAAACTGGATTTCCAGATGGTTGAAGAGGCCGAAACCTTGGAGGAGGTGGTCGTTACCGAGGATGTGGAGCGACTTGATATCAGAAAACCACAGATGAGTGTCAATGCCCTTTCCACAGCAACCATCAAAAAAATTCCCGTAGTACTCGGTGAGGCAGATGTGGTAAAGTCAATTTTGCTGCTCCCTGGGGTCACCAATGCTGGTGAGGGTGCATCTGGATTCAACGTTCGGGGCGGGGCCGTAGATCAAAACCTTATTCTCCTGGACGAGGCCACCATTTTTAACTCATCGCACTTATTTGGTTTTTTTTCGGTCTTTAATCCAGATGCCATCAAGGACATAAAACTGTACAAAGGGGGCATTCCCTCGCGCTATGGGGGTAGGGTATCTTCCGTGCTTGAAATTTTTCAAAAAGAGGGCAATAGTAGAGAGCTCAAGGTAAATGGGGGTATTGGGGCAGTGGCCAGCCGTCTCCTAGTGGAAGGCCCCATTAAAAAAGACCGTGCTGCCTTTTTGATAGGTGGGCGGGCTTCCTATGCCCATTTGTTCCTTAAACTGACCGATAATGACAACCTGGCCTATTTTTATGACCTCAATACCAAAATGAACTATCGGCTCAACGATAACAACAATCTATTTGTGTCCGGATATTTTGGTCGCGACGTCTTCAGCATCAGCGAGAGCTTTGTAAACACTTATGGTAATTCCCTTGGCAATTTTAGATGGAACCATATTTTCAACAAAAAACTATTTTCCAATCTTTCCTTGATCTATTCGGACTATTATTATGGATTGGAACTTGATTTTGTGGGGTTCAAGTGGAATTCGGGGATTCAGAACTTCAATGTAAAGTACGATCTGAAACACTATCTAAATGACAAGTTACAGGTCAACTATGGAATCAATGATATTTACTATGTGTTCAATCCAGGTAGAATAGAGCCGAACTCGACCGAATCTGGCATTGTTGAAGAGCAACTAACCAAAAAGTACGCCAATGAATTTGCCGCTTATATTGATGTGGAACACGGTATCTCAAACAATATCAGTCTTAATTATGGGCTGCGGTTCAGTAACTTTATCCGATTTGGGCAGGATGAGATCAATGTATACCTGAATGATGACCCCGTTCTCTTTGACCCCTTTACATTGGTCTATAGGGAAGCCCCAATACTGGGCACGACCAAATCTGATAGAGGGGAGGTTTTAAAAACCTTTAACAATTTGGAACCCAGGGTAGCACTCTCCTATACCTTGAATGGAACCAGTTCCATCAAGGCCAGCTACACGCGTTTGGCCCAATATCTACATCTTTTGTCAAACACCAGCTCCCCTACCCCTTTGGATGTGTGGACACCAAGTGGTCCCTGGATTAAGCCACAGTTATTGGATCAGTATGCCCTAGGATTTTTCAAGAGCATCAAAGATGGGGATTATTCCTTGGAGACCGAAGTGTTTTATAAGGATGTACAGAATCGTATTGATTATATTGACGGGGCCAACCTCATTGCCAATGAGAATATTGAAGGGGTCATCCTAAATGGGCAGGCAAGGGCCTATGGACTTGAATTGCTGCTCAGAAAAAATGCGGGTGATTTCCAAGGATGGTTGGCGTACACCCTCTCTAGGTCAGAACAACGGACACCTGGGGAAACCACCGAATTTCAAGGTCGTACCATCCAGGAATCAGGAATCAACAATGGTGAGTGGTATGCCACTCCCTATGACAAGACCCATGACCTCTCCGTTTTTGGAAGCTATCAGCTAAACGATAAATGGAGTTTTAACAGTAATTTCATCTATCAGACAGGGCAACCTACCAATTACCCCATTGGTCAGTTCGAGTTTGAGGGCCTTACCGTACCGTACTACGGACCACGAAATACAGAACGTCTCCCAGCCTATCACCGGTTGGATGTTTCGGCCACCCTTACCCCCAAAAAAAATATAGGCAGAAAATGGAAATCTGAATGGGTATTCAGTATCTACAATCTATACGATCGCCGTAACGCTGCCTCCATCAATTTTAGAAGAAATCAGGATACGGGTAGAAATGAGGCAGTACGCACCTCCATTTTTGGAATTGTGCCGGCTGTGACCTATAACTTCAAATTTTAATGGGATGAGAAGTTTTCTTTTGACACTACTATTTCTAGTATGCAGCCTAGGATGCGAAGATGTAATTGACGTGGAAACACCATCCACTGAACCAAGATTGGTCATCAACGGACTTATACGTGTCGATCGTGACCAAGAATTCCTTCCTGTAAAAATCCGCGTGACGGAGACCAGTAACTTTTTTGATCAGATTCCGGTTACACAGTTGGACAATGCCTTGATCATGTATGGCACCCCATTGCCAGATGCCCCTGAGTTGTTTGACAGCATCGCCTTTTCCAATTTGGCCGAATCGGAACCTGGCAGTGGTATTTATGAACCAGACCCCACTTTTGATACAGAACAGCGTATCCGCAATAGCTTTGTGGATTCCACTACGGTATTCATCCTTATTGTGGAGAATAAAGGAAGACGGTATCTCGCACGGACGCCCTTTTCACCTACCGTACCCATAGAATCCCTGCAACAGGACGAATTGGAGGTCTTCAATGAGACCCTAACAGGTGTTAAAGTAAAAATTACGGATACCCCTGACATCAAAAACCACTATGTCATGGATTTTGGCAATGCGGAGTTTGAAACCCTTGATGACCAGTTTTTTGACGGACAGGAATTTGAATTTTCCTATTTCTACGATGATGACAATACCCCGGAAAAGGGACAGGAAACGGAAATCTCTATTCTAGGGGCCGATGAACAACTATATAATTATATGAACCTCTTATTGGAACAGACCGAGGAAACCGGAGGTGTTTTTGAAACCCCGGCCACAACAGTCCGTGGTAATATATTGGATGCCACTGGAATTGACAACAACAATCTCTTTGACAACTCTGGAAGGCCCAACGAGTATGCACTTGGTTATTTTGCCGTGGTACAGGAATACCGAAAAAAAATTATATTTGAATAAGTCTGGATATGGGCCGAATCTTCATTTTGATTACCAGTCTTTTTATTTTGGTATCGTGTCAAGATGTGGTGGATGTTGATTTGCCTACCGATGCCTCAAGACTGGTGGTAGATGCCCTCATACGAATTGATGAAAATCAACCTTTTACCGATGTTACGATTCGGTTATCCCAAACGAGCTCCTATTTTACCGAAGTGGAGGCCCTTTCTGGGGCCGATGTCGGACTAACAAGGGAAAATAGTACTGATAATGCCGTGGTCCTGGAAGAAACCAATCCTGGGACCTACGAGGCACGTATTTCAACCCACTTTCTCACCAGTGCCCCTCTGATAATGGGCATTTCCATAGCGGATGAAATCTATGTGGCCCGTGCCACATACGTCCCTTCTGTGCCTTTGGATGATGTGAAACAGGGTACAGGCACTTTATTCGGTGGGGAAGAAACCGAAATAGTGATTTCGTTCACTGATGAACCTGATCGCACCGATTACTATCTTTTTGATCTTGATTACGGGGAATATTTGGTGTCGGAGGATACCTTTTATCCTGGGCAATCCTTTGGATTCTCATATTTTTATGATGACGGCCTACAATCCGGAATGTCCCTGGAGGTGGCCATTTTGGGAGTTGATCTGCCCTTCTATAACTATATGGGGCAATTGATTCTTCAATCTACGGCGGCAGACCAAGGACCGTTTCAAACCCCAGTCGCCACCGTTCGTGGTAATATCATCAATGCCACGGGAAATGAGGATGTGAACTCCATAGATGCCATTGTGCCCCATGAAAATTTTGCATTGGGATATTTTGCCCTATGCCAGGAATACACCGATTCCATTATAATAGAATAGTTATATACCATTGGTGATCTGATGCCCATTGTCAGTTGTTGGCAATTCCATATCGTTCATTGCCATTACTCCATTGCACCGTGCTAAACTTCATACTGCTCGTACCCAAGAACCAAAAAATCTTTTTTCATTCCCCTTTCCCAAAATAAGCAGCATTAGGTACCTTTGGACCATGCACACGGACAAAGACCTTTTAATGAAGGGGGTACGTCGTTTATTGCTCACGGTGGTATTGATGTTCCTGGCCCCCACAGTACTCTTTCAAGCCTTTAAAAACCAGTTACATCCCTGGTATTGGATTGTGTTGGGCATTGGGTTGGTATTGGCCATAACCGCCGTGGTTATGGGTTTTTTGGGGGTTAAGACCATTGTGGACGCCATTTTTAACAAGGCTCCCCAAAAAAACAAGGATTGACTCAGGGACGTTTGGACTTGGAAGTGCTCTTGCCCCATTTGTTGGTCAAGGCCCCGTAATCGTAATCGAGGGCAGAGTCTTGGGCATCCAACCGTCCTGCGGCAAAGGCCCTTTGTAGAATATCCTCTATGAGATAATCTTCCTGTACCCTATCGGGCAGAAACTCTTCCTTTA
>JBFOLQ010000183.1:0-4742 GCA_040830145.1 Flavobacteriaceae bacterium
AAATCAGGAACAACGATTAAAGAGACCATAGACGGAATGTCCTTTTCCATTCCTGTAAACAGTCTTTTTACCAATGATGCCACCAAGACAAGAGATCCTAAAATATTGGAATTCTTTTTTGGAATGATGGATGCCACTGATACAATGTCCGGAACCATACATCTTGGGGAAGGCAACAAATGTATCGCTTCTTTTAAAATGAACGGTATTACAGCAGATTTGCCCATGGTATATGATATTACTTCTGACAATCATGTTCAATTTTCCGGTACCATGAAACTAGGTCAATGGAAGGCTTTGGAGGCCCTTGCCTCTTTAAACGAAGCCTGTAAAGAGTTACATATGGCGGCTGATGGCATTAGTAAAACTTGGGATGACGTAGATGTTACTGCATCAGTATACCTAATCTCTGGACAATAAGGCCATTTAAACTCCCAAAGAGGGAACCAAATACGTAAAAAGCTGCCCATAACTGGGCAGCTTTCTTTTTAATCGGATGGCACAAGGCAATGGATGCCACTACAGTTTCAGTCCCACACCAAATCCAAAAATCCAAGGATTGATATCGACCTCAGCACCCACCGTGGCGCCCAGCGCCGTGGTGGCATTGACCGTAGCATCGGTTCCCATGAACAATTTCTTAACATCCAAGTTTAGGAACCACGTATCGTTGAGCATAAAGTCGACCCCACCCTGAAGGGCAAAACCCAATGCCGTATCATAATCAACATCGTTGGCCACGGGCCCCTCATCAATCCCGTAGAACAGGGTAAGATTGGGACCAGCACCTACGTAAGGCACCAGATCACCTCCCGTAAAATGATATTGGGCGGTCAAGGTAGGGGGCAATAGCCACACATGTCCCAAATCAATGGTACCAGCCGTAGTGCCCACCGCTTCCACATCGTGTTTGGTGGTACCCAAAATCAGTTCCAATGACCAGTTGTCAGTGAAAAAGTAGGTAATATCAAGTTCAGGTACAAAAGCCGTTGAAATAGAGGCATCCCCCCCAATGGTCCCAATAGTGGCACTTTCGTCGGGAGATACGACAATGCCCCTGAGCCTAAACTGCCATTTGCCCCTATCTTGGGAAGTTGTTCCCGTATCCTGTGCCACCATTATATGGGTTGTTGCCATTAGGGCCGCGAATAAACTGATAACCGTTGTTCTCATAATCAAATGATTTTAAATTTAGGACGAAGCTATGCCCGGGAAAATTCCCAAAGAATGACCAAAATCATTGTTGAAAAAATCACTCGAAAAAATGGGGTGGTACGTACGGAACCCATTTCATTGGAGGCGGGGTCGGGAAATAAAACACAGCGTGTCCCTAGGTCCCGGAACCTATGGTATTCCCTGTGCTTACCACATAAATAGAATCATCCAAAGAGTAACTTGCCAAGCCAACGTCTCCAACAACAGCAAGTGACTCCCCTAGTTATTCGTTTGGGGCATGGGGGTGCACAATTCTATCAGGAATCCATTATTGTCCCTGACATATCCTACGCGCTGCCCCCAAGGCTTCTCCTTGACACTTTCATACGCAGTGGCTCCGGCCTCTATGGTCCTTTGAAAATCCGCTTCAATGTTTTCGGTAACAAAGACCAGTTCAATTCCCATAGGCTTAGCAGTAAAGGTGAGTGGTTCGGAGCCTTTGTTAAAATTTGAATTTCCCAATTCCTTGGATGCAAAGGAAATGGTGGTTTCACCCGAAATCAATTCTCCATAATCATTTTCGGGGGTCATGAATTTTGTACTGAAACCAAATGCACTTTCATAGAAAGCCAAGGTTTCCCTCACATTGTCAACGTATATAATGGTATAGCCGTATTGCATGTGGATAAAGTTACGTCAATCGCATTCGTTTTGGGCATTTCCAGAAAACAACCTTGGGGCAAACCATGCATCCAACCCCAGAAAGGCTCATTTACTTTTCAGTTGCCTCTTTATCAACCTAAGGGCCCAATCATAATGACTTGTTGTGTTGGAAACCAAGTAAGAACCCAAGGAAGTGCTCCCTGTCCATGGATATCTCCTTTTCTGAAACAACTCTTCATCGGTATGGCTCTCTATGATTTGTTGCACCTGTCCGTGTGATTGGTGCAATAGGTTTCTGATGGCACCAAGTTCCATATCCTTATACTCTTCCCATATCTTTCGATTAAGGTCAGGAGTCGTTTTCCATGTGTATCCCTTGGCGGGCATATGGGGTTTTTTCCCACTCATTCCCACCGTATACCATTGTAACATTAGCAAATGCCAATGATGCAAATGGGCCAGTACATCCCTGATATTCCTATTCAAAGTGCCCTGCGGAAACTCATTTTGAAGTTCTTCCTGGGTATGGGAATCAAGTAATTCCAACAGCTTTTCATAGTTGCCCTTGCTGGATTCCATCAATTCCAGTTTCGATTTTGGTCTTGGCATTTTTCACTGTTTTTCGTGTGGGAAACCAACGTTCCACCTGGCAAATAATCCCCATCCCGCATACAAAGATACTTCAATAATCTTTCCTTGATTCAATCCCTTTTGGGGCATGAAAGCAGAGCCATAGGGTGAATACCGTGAAAACGGATAGGCCAATTTTCCTTTCTGGACACGGGCCGCCCATTCGTAAGGATAGGTAGTGTTTTTCGAACCAATACGTTAAATTAGGCGTCCATGATCCGATTATTACCCCAGCGAATTACGACAAAGGCCTCTCGTGTTACCATTTTGATCCTGTTGTTTTGGTCACCGGTCATTATCGCCCAAGACGATGCCAACACATTGGCGCGGGAGCTTCTCAAAGAGGTACGGGACGGGCGACCCACCCTTGAGTCTCGTGAACGTTTGGCACAAATCCCAATGAACGACCTCATCCGGTCCCTGGATACCGATACCCAAAAAAAGACCTTCTGGATCAATGTTTACAATGCCCATATCCAACTACTGTTGACCGAAAACCCTGAACTATATCGGAATCGGGATGATTTCTTTAAAAAAAATCGAATTACCATCGCCGGGCAATTGTTTTCCTTTGACCTGATTGAACATGGCATCCTACGACGCTCACAATTGTCATGGGGTTTGGGCATCTTCGGCAAGTGGTTTCCCAATTCGCTGGAAAAAAAGCTTCGTGTAAGTAAGGTGGACTATCGCATCCATTTTGCCCTGAACTGTGGTGCAAAGGACTGCCCCCCCGTGGCTGTATACCATCCCCAAAAACTAGAAACACAGTTGGAGTATGTCTCCAAAAATTTCCTTGAAAAGACCACCCAATTTGACAGTCTCGAAAAGACGGCCAGGGTCACCTCCCTCTTTAGTTGGTTCCGCGGTGATTTTGGGTTTTCCGATGGGGTGACATCCATTCTACGAAAATATGGGGCCATCCCCCTCGACGCCACGGGCATATCAGTGACATATGCCCCGTATGATTGGACCCTTGATCTAGGGCATTTTTTGGAAGTGCCCACTGACCATTCAATAAGGGATTAGATTCCTTACCAGGACAGTTTTTATACCTTTGCAATCGTACAACAAACCCCGACGCAAGCGTTGGAATTTTCAAATCTCGATTATCGAGTAAAAAGGCGCCCATGAACCCATCAGCCCCAGGTTGGATCAATAAATTTGGTCACATAGTACAGGAGCCCAACATGGGATTTGCCAGTTATGGGGATATGTATGCTTCCCTAAGGGCCAGCGGCTTTGTATATGGCATTCATATAGAGAGTCCGTCCTTTATTGTGACCGACCATGCCCTTACCGAGGATGAGATTGCCAAAATCAATTTATTGACAGCCCTGTACTTTTCATTCACTTTTGAAACGGGCAAGAATGACTTTTCCCAGTTCGTGGATACGGCTTTTACGTTTTATACCGATTTGGATATTGGGCAGATTTCCCTTTTGAACAAGATTTTGACGGGTAAGAAAACTGAGGCCCAATTGGAAAAATTGATTGATTCGCGTATACAGATGGGAAGCAATATGATTAATAGGGCCCTGGGAAATACCCTGGCGAATTCGCTGCTCTATGTGGATATATTGATTTTTATCGCCTATTTGAGAGGGCATGCCTCCATTACTGAACATGCACAACTCTTGGAGTTTGTCACCATTAGCATGGCCCATGAGGCCCTACACTTCAAACAAGCG
The DNA here is from genome assembly GCA_040830145.1 of Flavobacteriaceae bacterium. GTDB lineage: Bacteria > Bacteroidota > Bacteroidia > Flavobacteriales > Flavobacteriaceae > JBFOLQ01. Next base: position 4,140 of record JBFOLQ010000183.1, read on the forward strand.
AACAAAAGCAATGAAAAGTTGATCCAACTCCTGGATTCCTCCCTTACCTATATAGACGTGCATGAAAGTGGATTTGAGGGTCCATACCGTGAACTACTCAAAGACAATTTTTCTCCGTTGGAGCTTGAGTATTTCATGGACATTGTCAGTCTCGCTATATGGGAAGACAAACAGATTGAGGAGACCGAGCTCAATTTTGCCGTACAAATCGGATGTGACTTGGGTAAATCCGAAATACAGGCGACCGAATCGTTGATGGCTGTGGCCCTATTTTTTGAAAAAAACAAGGAAAAAGTTCCCCACTTAAGAAATGACAATCTCGCCCTTCAATTTTACGACAGTATGTCAAAAAATGTGGGCAAGCTCATTTTACGCAACAGCAAACGGCTTCAAAAAGAGCTTTCGGAAAGTGCGGAATTGGTAACACTTTTATCCAAGGCCACAGTAAAGAACCTGAGTCCGAAAGAGCGAAAAAAAGTAAAAAAACAACTGCTGGACATTTTCAAGAGCATCCCTTCACTGGCTATTTTTTTACTGCCAGGGGGAGCCATTTTATTACCTATCTTTATACAGTTGGTTCCAAAGCTTTTGCCCTCCGCATTC
>JBFOLQ010000184.1:0-2597 GCA_040830145.1 Flavobacteriaceae bacterium
CCAAGGAAACGGTGGCGGCCATTCCCACTCCCCCTGTAAAACCCATCATTGGCATCAAGGATAAAAAGCGGTCCGGGCTTTCCCTCTCTAGCCTCACCGTTAAAAAGGAACACGAAAAGAACAAAAAGTCCATCATTGTTGACCCCAATCAACTGCCCAAGCAATCCTTTACCGAGGAGGAGATGCAAGGGCATTGGAATGACTATGTGACGACGCTGGATAAAAAAGGGAAGAAGATATTGGCCTCTAGCCTCTCCACGGATATCCCAAAACTGTTGGAGGACCACACCTTGTGGATCCAACTGCCCAACAGTACCATGAAAAAGGAGGTGGAACGTGACCAATCGGGTTTGATACAGTATTTGCGGGAAAAACTGAACAATCACTTTATCTCCCTTAAAATAAGCGTCAACGAGCAACAGGCCCAGAAATATGCCTTCACCCCAGAGGAGAAATACCAAAAACTACGGGAAAAGAATCCTGCCTTGGACTTGCTACGAAAGGAGTTTGATTTAGACCTTTAATGGCCCTCTGCCCCCGTTTACATTTAAGAAAAACACTGATTCACCATGAAGTGTAATGTACAAAGTCCATCGATGGCGATCAGCAAAAGAGAGGAGGTGTTGTCACACGTTTTTCTAATCCGAATAGAACTTTTCAAATATATAATTGTAAACTGATGTATATTTCTGTTCCTCATCTAAAAGCTCAACTACTTTTGGAAGCATAAACGCTCCATTTCCACCATTTAGGAATACTACTAATCCATTTTTAGTTTTTGTGTGAAAATATCCCATTCCAGCTTCCCCTTTGTCATTTCCACCGTGTTGTATGTTCTTATTCCCATCGCCATAATCGAAAATCATCCAACCTATTCCATATCCATACGAGGGTGGATAAAAAATGTCTTTTGTGCTCTCATTTGTTCCGAAGATTGGGTCATCCGTTAAGTCAGACCATACTTTTTCCCTTTCAGTAATTAATTCTTGATTCAAACCTTCATTGTTCATTGAACTAATGAGGAACTTCGCATAGTCTTTAACAGAAACGTGTAATTCATCAGCAGGATTCCAGTAACCTATATTCAAGTCATAGGGTTCCATATACGCTCCTTCACCGTCTACTGGAATTGGTCGTTTATTTTTGAACCAATCTTCAATAACAATTGATGTATGTTTCATCTCCAGTGGCTTGAAAATAACTTCTTCAACCAAATGAGGGAATGTTGAAGACATTTTCTCTTCTAAAAACCTTGCCAAAATATAAAATCCGATTCCTGAATACCCGAACTTCGTTCCTGGGTCGTTAATAAATGATAATTTACCGTTATCATATTCGTAAGGCCAATTTTTGAATCCTGTTCGATGTGTCAATATCATTCTTGGGGTCAATAATTTATGCCTTGGATCATCGGCAATGTCCGCATATATATAATAATCTGAAATAGATTCATCCAGAGTAACTTCACCTTTAGATGCCAACCTCAAAAATAATTCTGAAGTAATCGCCTTTGTTACTGATGCAACATTGAACATTGTGGAATCTGAAACTGGCATATTTGGACCTTGTTCTCCATAATATTCTGTTTTAACCAACACTCCATTTTCAATATATCCAATTCCAGCACCTTTTATTTTGAACTCTTTCATCAACTGAACTACTTTAGGATTCAGTTCTTCGGTCATATTAGAAGATTCATGATTTCTAGCCATGGTCTTTCCTTTTTCAGTGCAAGAAACTGATACGATAAATAGTAAAAGGGAAAAGGTGAATCCTACTTTGACTTTTGATTTATTCATATATTAAATTTGGATTTCACAATGTGCTACAACGATCTCGGTTATGATTTCGGCGTAGAATGATTCTGCAGAATCGTTCTGCATCAGAAATCAGCCGTGTGTATTGTTCTATTTTCATTTATAGTTCTTCAACCATACCGAATTATAGCTATTGTGCCTGTTGCACAACTTCTTCCTAAAGATAGCAAATGATGTTATCTTTAGGTATGCAAGGCAAAAAGGATTACCAGGAAAAGCTATTTACGGATTTCCGATTGAGCGACTGTGTTCCCGAGGGCAATTTCTACCGACGGTTGAAAGGGGCCCTGGATTTGGATTTTCTCTATCGGTCGACCAAGGGGTTTTATGGGAGCAGTGGTCAGAAGAGCATTGACCCGGTGGTGTTCTTCAAGCTGTGCCTGGTTGGGTATTTGGAGAATATCGTCAGCGACCGTAGGCTGATCGCCCATTGCGGTATGCGGTTGGACATCCTGTACTTTTTGGGTTATGGCATCGACGAGGAGCTGCCTTGGCATTCTACGATCAGCCGTACGCGCCAGTTGTTTCCCGAGGATGTTTTTGAGGAGGTGTTCACCAAGGTGTTCTCGCTCTGTGTGGAAAGCGGTCTGGTCAGTGGCCATACCCAAGTGATGGACTCGGCCCCTGTGAAGGCCAACGCCTCAATGGGCAGCTTGGAGCTGAAGGTGCCGGCGGAGGAACTGGAGGCCCATCTGAGGGAGGTGCGCCATATAAGTGCCGTTGACAGGCAAAGGCCGCTGCGCAAGGCCAAGGGGGACAGGTCCGAGGGGAACCAGCGCA
>JBFOLQ010000185.1:0-4460 GCA_040830145.1 Flavobacteriaceae bacterium
AGTATTGGGTCTGGGTCTTAACATCCATCACCCACATGGCATCGTCATAGAGTCCATCAGCATTGGACTCATAGGCCTTTTTGGCCTCTTCCCAAGTGTCAAACCGTTCTAGATAGGCATATTTTAACCCATTGTTGGGGTTGTCAATATATCCCGCCTGGATGCCTTTTCTGTCCAATTTGTCGATGAAACTGTTGAGATATTGATCATTTTTGTAAACATTGGCTACTAGATAATACCCATCTTCCACTCCATCTAGGTTTTTAAATGTTCTTTTCTTGATGCCGGATTTTTGTGTTGGCGAAGCGGCATAGGAAGCCGTGCCGGTATTGGATTCATTTTCGACGGTTTCTCTATATTCCCTCTCAGTACCAACTGGTATATTGTTGTTTTCCCTTTGGGTATTTGTAGCTAGGGATTGTGAAGAACCAGAGGAAGTGTTGTCATTCCCAAAAAACAAGTTTTCTGCCCTGTTTTCAAGGTCTGGGCGATTCCCATCCGTTTCGTTTCGGACCATTCGCATGACCATTTCAAATCGTTTTTCCAAGTCTTTTTGGCGATTGTCCTCCAACGAATCCTGTCTGAACATCAATTCTTGGATAATGGCATCGTTTTCGGCCAGTTTTTGCTTCAACTCCTCAATTTCTTCATTGTTTACGAACGCATCTTCATCAAATGGATTTTCGTTTTGAGCGAGCTCGTTATCCTCTTCCAGCATAACACGATCTTCGGTCAGGTTGGGCGTGAACGAATAGGCAAAATTCAATTCATGGGTAACCCCCAAATTGTCAAAGTCTGTGGTAAAACCTTTTTCCATGGTATATCCTAGGGAAAGCCTTCTATTGATATTAAAGCCAACACCTGCCGATGCCCCATAAAAACTATCGTATCCTCCTTGCAACCAGCCCACTCTTGGGAGGTCTAGGATGAGACTTCCTCCATACGTGAGGTTTTGCTCCGCATCATTTCGCAGAATACGCTGGTCGTTCAAACGAACCCGTGCCAAGGGCATAAGGCGGGCCTCTTCCAAAAGGCCACTTGAGTTTTTAAACCGATGGGTATATTGGAGGTGGCCTGAATAGGTTTTGTCCGCAAAATCATCAATGAGTGTTTGCCCAGTCTTAAAGTTGTAATCGAAGAGATTTTCAGCATATGCCCCTATGTCCACTGAACCTAAGGCCAAGTTGAAGCCTGGTTGTATTGAGAGGATATTGCTGTCTTCTGCCCCTAAGATTCGGAAATCATTTGGGTCGGGGACATCCACAGAATTCCTGTTAAGGCCTGTGACATAGTAGGCCAGATTGGCACCAAATGAGAACACGCTGTTCTCACTTAACCGTACACCGTATCCCAGGTTTGCCAATGCCCCGGTATTTGACAAGGGACCAATACTCTGATTGTAAAGGCTTAGCCCCAGACCGGTACGGTCACTGATACGACCACTATAACTTAAAAAATAGGTTTGGTCGTTGTCCTTGTAGAGCGCAGATTGGTTTCTGTGCAATAGATTGAGATAGGATTTATCTTCCCTGACCGTGGAAAAAGTGGGGTTAATCAAAAACCGGTTGAATTTCAACAAGTTTTGGGGTGCCACCTTATAGGGCAGAAAAGGGTTGTCTTCCTGTGTCCTCCCTACCGCAACCGATAGGAGGGCGACCAATGCTAACAGGATGGTATTTCGTAATTTCATGGTTGGTTATCTGATGACCGTAATCGTTCCTTGTTTTAGGGTTTTTTCGGCATTTTTTATGATGTAATAAAACACCATATTTTGTTTGGGGAAACCCATTGTTGAATCGGGCCAGTTGTTCTGGTAACCCATTTCGTTCAATAGTTCTTCTCCCTTGTCATTATATATGATGACGTTTACATCTTGTTTGTTTGAGTATGTGTTTGGTATGATCCATTGATCATTGGCCCCATCACCGTTGGGGGTAATGACGTTAGGTACGTTAAATGTGTCCAAATGCTCCACAGAGAAAGGCTTGATTACCTCACAATTGTCGACCATCGCCACCAACCTATAGTTTCCGGGCTCGGTAAGGGTCAATGAGGATGTGCTGCCTAGCTCATCATTGTTTTCATTAAACCAGCGATACGAAGAACCACCAGAGGCATTAATGGTTGCTGAACCGCCTTCGGGAAAGACAATGTTGTCTCCGGGATCCAGGGTGACCAGGGAAGAATCCATGGGCGTAATGGTAATTTCATTGGAGTATAGAGTGCAGCCATTTTTGTCTAATGCCAATCGGTATATTCCTGTTTCGGTTATAGTAAGGGAAGTGTCCGTTGTGTTGTATGAAGTCCCGTCCTTTTCCCATGCATAGGTTTCAGATGCAAGGTTGGTATCAGTACTGATTACAATGGGGTCTCCACCACTACAATAAACCGTTCCATTACTTGTGATGGCCACTGTTTCACTGGTCAAAAGTGTTACGGACAAGGTGTTGGAACTGACATTGTAAGTTCCAAGGGTTCCATCTAGGACATAGTCCCCATTCTCATCGGTGGAGGTCAGACTAATACTGTTTGAGGTGGCCCCTCCTACATTGGCATTGTCTTTTTTCCATTGGTAGGTAAAACTATTGGTGACGTCAGAAGTGACATCAATTTTTTCATCATTGTCAAGAACTGCCGTTATGGTAGCAACCTGTAATACGATACTTGTGCTCACACAGGCCTCATAATTAGAGGCATAGGCTATGGTCATTTCAAATGAGGCCGGACTGACCACGTTGGTCTCTTCCGAGTTTTTGATGGTCCCAGGGCAGCTTCCGCCTCCTTGGGTCACGGCTACGTAGTAATCGCCTTCCTGGGTAACATCCAGGGTGGCGCTATCATTTCCTATGGAGGCGCCATTTCTGTACCATTCAAAAGATGGGGAAACGGCCGATGTGGTAACGCTCAAGGTTTTTGTCTGACCTGGCAACAAAACCACGCTTGCGGCATTGTCCCTGGTAACCGTAAAGTTATCGGCATTGGTAATGGTCACGCCTTCAGATCGCTCACTACAAATGTCATCACCTGAAATTTCCACTTGGTACTCTCCTTCAAATCCGGCACTTGAAGAATCAACCGTATACGTTGAGGCGGTGGCCCCACTAATGGCGTTTCCATCCTTATACCATTGATAGTTCCATGCGGGATCAGTGGTGTTGATGCTTAGGGTCTCTGTATCCCCTGCACACAATGCTGTTTTAGAGGGAGTGTTGATGCTGATATTGTTGGTGCCCCCACCAATGGTGACATCCACAATGTTGGAATCAGTGTTTCCTGAACCTGTACAGGTGCTTCCATAGTCAATATATGTATAGTACATTCCGGATTGGGACACGGCTAAGGTATGTCCGCTTTCACCAGTCAGCAACGTCCCACTGCGGTACCATAAGTATTGGTAGGTTTCAGGGTTGTCTATATTGTCAACCTGTAGTGTAATGGATTCTGAGGAACAAACGGTCCCGGGAGGCTGCCCATCGCCGTTCACACTTATGTTGAGATTTGAGGTTACGTCCATGTAATACATGTGGTACGCATCTGACTCCGGGCTTGTCTTTGCAGGATTGGTGCTTCGTACCCGCATTTTGTAACCTTGCCCACGGGTGTCCGTAGGTATGGCGAATGACAGGGTGAAAGGATTGTTGGAATTGTTTTCGTTGCTGGTTGCAAGCTCAAGAGGGTTGGAAAAGTCACCACTGGCGTTGGATAGCTCCAGAATAAATGTGTTGTCACCACTGGGACTTCCCGCCCATGAAATTTCAACAAAGTATTCATTGAAGGAAGGGCTGGCGCAGATGGCCGTCCAAGGGGAATTTCCGGCAAGGTTGGGATTATCGGCCGGTGCAGGGGCGTTCAGTACGATCTGTGCGGCACTAGGGCTTAGCCATAGCCAGCAGAAGCAAAGTGCCCAGAACAATTTTTGGCTGATGCGTAGATTTGTAGGTATCATAGAAGCTCTGTTGTAGGTTTCGAATTAGTGTTGTTAGTACAGCTTTGGGACTGTCTCTTGGGGCTCTTATTCAAAAAATATCTATGCAGTCACTGCCCTTGCAAGAGAGTTATTCAATATTTATAAACAAATATGGGGTATCCTACCCTAGGGGAAAAGTTAATGTTGTAGAGGCAAACAAAGTTGTTGTGAAACGTACTTTTTATAAGGTGTGATACTATGACAATGGCCTGTTGACCCAATTTTTCTACATTTGTGCTTCTAAAAAGAAGCTATGTCCGATAACGGGAAATCCCTTAATTTTATTGAGCACATCATTGAAGAAGATTTGGATAATGGTTTCCCATTGCAGCAATTACGGTTTCGGTTTCCTCCTGAGCCCAACGGCTACCTGCATATAGGACATGCGAGTTCCATTTGTCTGAATTTTGGATTGGGATTGCGCTATAATGCCCCCGTAAATCTTCGTTTTGATGATACGAATCCCGCCAAGGAAGAACAAGAATATGTTGAT
>JBFOLQ010000186.1:0-6705 GCA_040830145.1 Flavobacteriaceae bacterium
ATACTTACGTAATTTTATGTTTACGAATTGCTTTGAAAAAATGGCCCACAAAAATTTAAGGACCCTACCGGTCTATCGTAAAGCATTGGATCTATGCTATATGAGCAGGGAAATAGCTTCCTATGTAACGCTCAATAGGGACTTGCTGAAGTTGTACTCATCCAACAGTCTGCGCGACCATATCGCGGATTCACTATTGACTGATTCCATCTTGATTTCCAAGCAAATTGCCCTGGCCGAAGGGTCAAAATCGTATGCAGATCGTTACAGGAGTGTACGGTACATCAATATCATTCTAAAGAACATCAATTCTTATTGCACGGGGCTGGAGCGTGACGGTGTAAAGGAAAAGGAATACCTAAATCTATTGCGTACCGAAATCAAGAGTTTTAGGACGGCCTTTAAAGAGTGGCGCAAATCCTTTTCACAGGATTAATACCTCAACTTCGTCAAGTACAGGCGTTCCATGGGCTTTTCAATTCGCTTCGCTTTTGAAAAGCTGTTCACTGTTTACATATTTCTTCTATACTGTCCTCCTACCTCAAAAAGGGCCTGTGTAATCTGACCCAACGAACACACCTTGGCAACTTCCATCAAGGTTTCAAACATATTGGTGTTGGTCCGGGCCGCCTGTTTAAGTTTATCCAGGCTTTGGGACGATATGGCCCTATTGTGTTCCCAAAGGCTTTCAACAGTGGAAATCTGGGCTTTTTTTTCAGCTTCTGTAGCCCTGATCACCTCAGCTGGTAAAATAGTGGGCGACCCCTTGGAACTTAAAAAGGTGTTGACCCCTATAATGGGATAATCACCGGTATGCTTTAAGGTTTCATAGTGAAGGCTTTCTTCCTGAATCTTGGAACGCTGGTACATTGTCTCCATAGCCCCCAAAACACCCCCACGATCGGTTAGGCGATCAAACTCCATTAAAACGGCTTCCTCTACCAAATCGGTCAATTCCTCAATAATAAAGGCCCCCTGGAGGGGGTTTTCGTTCTTGGCCAATCCCAATTCCTTGTTGATGATCAATTGTATGGCCATGGCTCGTCGTACCGATTCCTCGGTAGGCGTGGTAATCGCTTCATCATACGCATTGGTGTGCAGGGAATTACAATTGTCATAAATGGCATAAAGGGCCTGTAACGTAGTGCGGATATCATTAAAATCAATTTCCTGTGCATGCAAGCTACGGCCGGAGGTCTGTATGTGATATTTGAGCATCTGGGCCCGGGCATTCGCCCCGTACTTCCCTTTCATGGCCTTGGCCCATATCATCCTGGCCACCCTTCCTATTACAGCGTATTCAGGGTCTATGCCGTTACTGAAGAAGAATGAAAGATTGGGACCAAATTCATTGATGTCCATTCCCCTCGCCAGGTAATACTCCACATAGGTAAAACCATTGGATAAGGTAAAGGCCAATTGGGTAATGGGATTGGCCCCGGCCTCAGCAATATGGTACCCGGATATGCTTACCGAATAAAAATTACGGACATTGTTCTGAATAAAATACGCCTGTACGTCACCCATTAAACGAAGGGCAAATTCCGTGGAAAAGATGCAGGTATTCTGGGCTTGGTCCTCTTTCAAGATATCGGCCTGAACGGTACCTCGTACCCTTGAAAGGGTTTCTTCCTTAATACGTCCGTACTCTTTGGCCGGAAGTACCTGGTCCCCCGTAACTCCCAATAACATGAGCCCCAAACCATCATTACCCTCAGGAAGCTCTCCTTGGTATTGCGGTCTTTGGGTTCCACTTTTTTTATAGATGGACCTTATTTTCCTTTCCACCTCTTCTTCCAATCCATTTTCACGGATGTATTTCTCACAGTTCTGATCAATGGCCGCATTCATAAAAAAGGCCAGCAACATGGGGGCGGGTCCGTTAATGGTCATACTTACCGAAGTGGTGGGACTGCTAAGGTCAAAACCTGAGTAGAGTTTCTTGGCATCATCCAAACAACAGATTGATACCCCCGCATTCCCTATTTTTCCATAAACATCGGGTCTCAGCCCTGGGTCGTTTCCATACAGGGTCACCGAGTCAAAAGCTGTTGACAAACGCTTTGCCGGCATCCCCAGACTAACGTAGTGGAACCTGCGATTGGTCCGCTCAGGACCACCTTCCCCCGCAAACATCCGGGTAGGGTCCTCCCCCTTCCTCTTAAAAGGATAGAGGCCTGAAGTATAAGGGAATTCCCCCGGTACATTCTCTTGCAACGACCACTTTAAAATATCACCCCATGATTGGTACTTGGGTAGGACCACTTTGGGTATTTGTAAATGTGACAGGGACGTACTATGGGTCTCAATACTGATTTCCCTGTCCCGGACCTTGAACTTATATTCAGGGTTTTTATATAATTGTCTTTTGTTCTCCCATTGCACCAACACTTCCCAATAATGTGGATCCAAGTCCATCTTCACCTTACTGAATTCCTTCACCAAAAGTGACAAAAGCTCCGAATCTTTTTCGGGAGCCGATGCCAAAATGGATGGAACAAGACCTGTAGCATCCAACAGCGTCAACTTGGCCTGAGCCTCGGACAATTGCAAAACGGATGCCATGGAAATAAAAAGACCGTAGAGTTTTTGGGCAATATCTGATTGCTCTTGCACTCTTTTGTCATACAGACGGTTGCTCTCCACAATTTCAGAGAGATAGCGGGTTCGGGCGGGAGGAATGATCTGTCTGCTCTCCCCATGCAACGTAGGAACCGCTTCTTCAAAGGGCCCAAAGTCTGTTTTTTCAGAAATGGTCCGCATTATGGCACCGTACAATCGATTCATTCCCGCATCATTGAATTGGGAGGCAATGGTACCATACACGGGAAGGTCCTCTGCGGCCGTTTCCCACAAATTATGGTTACGGACATACTGTTTCCTCACGTCGCGAAGGGCATCCTCGGCCCCACGCTTATCAAACTTATTGATGGCCACGATATCTGCAAAATCAAGCATATCTATCTTCTCCAATTGCGTGGCAGCCCCAAATTCAGGCGTCATTACATATAGGGACACATCACTGTGCTCCTCAATTTCGGTATCTGATTGTCCAATCCCCGAGGTCTCCAGAACAATCAAATCATAGTGCGCAGCCTTGAGCACATCCACTGCCTCGCCCACATGCTTTGACAATGCCAAATTGGATTGGCGTGTCGCCAATGAGCGCATATACACCCGCTCGTTGTCAATCGCATTCATACGGATACGATCTCCCAACAGGGCACCCCCTGTCTTACGCTTGGATGGATCCACCGAAACGATGCCAATATGCTTATCTGGAAAATCGGCCAAAAACCGGCGCACCAACTCATCAACAAGACTGCTCTTTCCGGCACCACCGGTGCCTGTAACCCCCAAAACAGGAATCCCCGTTCCCCTTTTCTCCATAGGGGTGAATATCTCCTGAAACGAATCTTCCTTATTTTCAGCCAAGGAAATCAATCTAGCAATGGTATTGATATCCTTATCGTTCAAGGCCTGCTCCAATGATGTGCCCTTGGGCAACCGCAAGGGAGGAACGCCAAAATCACTCCGCGAGACCAGATCGTTGATCATTCCCTGCAATCCCATTTCACGTCCATCATCGGGCGAGTAGATTCTGGTAATGCCATACGCCATCAATTCCTCAATTTCAGTTGGAAGGATGACACCACCCCCGCCCCCAAAAATTTGTATATGCCCGGCGCCCTTCTCCTGTAACAGGTCATACATATATTTGAAATACTCATTATGCCCTCCTTGGTATGAGGTCATCGCTATGGCATGGGCGTCTTCCTGTATGGCGCAATTGACCACTTCAGCCACTGAACGGTCATGTCCCAAATGAATGACCTCTACGCCTGTGGCCTGAATAATACGACGCATAATATTGATGGCAGCGTCATGGCCATCAAAAAGTGAGGCAGCGGTGACCACACGCACCTTATTTTTTGGGATGTACGGAGTTTGTTGTTTCATTAATAATAAAAACAGGTTTTATGGCCTGCAATTTACGAAATTCGTAACCAAAATGGCGATGGGCTTATAATTTTCCAAAAAAAGTAGCTCTCCTACCCTTAGTGACCCTGTTCCGCTATTTTTGCCCAAAAATAGTACGATGCGTCTTACCCTGCTGATCAACTGTCCCGACAAAACCAATATAGTACATTCGGTCACAGGGTTTATCAGTACCAAGGGTGGCAATATCATTTACTTGGACCAACATGTGGACCAAGAGGCCAATGTCTTCTTCATGCGCATACAAAGTGATTTTGTGGCCAACTCCTTTGACTTGGAAGCCTTTGAACAAGAATTTGAAAAGGAAATTGGGACTCCATTTAGTATGCAATGGGAAGTTTTTATGGACGGTTATCGCCCAAAAATGGCCATTTTCGTCTCTAAATACAAACATTGCCTCTATGATCTTCTCAGCCGTCATATTTCTGGGGAGCTTGAAGTGGATATTCCGTTCATCATCAGTAACCATGGCGATTTACGGTCCATTGCTGAACAGTTTAACATTCCATTTCACCATATCCCCGTGCAAAAAGACAATAAGGAGGTTTCAGAAAATGAACAATTGCGATTATTACAGGATGCACAAGTGGATTTTATGGTTTTGGCCCGCTATATGCAGATTATAGGTCCCCGAATGATTGCACAATATCCCAATAAGATCATCAACATACACCACTCATTCCTACCGGCCTTTGTCGGCGCCAAACCGTACCATGCCGCTTTCAAAAGGGGAGTAAAGATTATCGGGGCCACCAGTCATTACGTTACCGAGGCATTGGATGCGGGGCCCATCATTGAACAGGATGTGACGACCGTTTCCCATTCGCATTCCATCAGGGACTTTATAGCCAAAGGGCGTGATCTGGAGAAAATTGTACTCTCAAGGGCCGTGAAACTCCATATTGACCGCAAGACAATGGCCTATAACAACAAGACCGTTATTTTCTCATAACCGCGCCCCCCTAACAAAGGGCCATATTCGGATAAACTGCAAGGATTTATCCATGAAATACAATAACAACTCCCATTCTGCGTTGTACTTAACAGAAAAAGCCTTTACGATTATTACTAGATTATTTGAGTTAGTATTTTTTGAGTTAGTTAGTTTTCAAGAAACCCCGCGCACCCTCGCCGGGGTTTTTTTGTGCACAACCCCATGATTTTCAATAATATTCCGTAAAATCCCCTGAAGAGGCCCCTACTACCCAAAATCAGCATGCCCGTACCCTGAAAAGGTAAACTATTATCGGGAATTACCTTTTTTATATTTTTTTTAACGTTTCCGGGAAAGCAAATTCCTAAATTGATGTTAAAGCTGATTCAATCAAAAAATGAGACAGGGGAGAACACTGTTATTGTTATTCCTATTGTTGGGCAATACCTATGCTTTATCCCAAAGGTATCCCAATATCCATGCAATTCCTTTTTTTGCGACAGATCCACAGGAGCTACTGGAAAAAGGGGACACATTGTATAGGGAAGCCCACTATATGGACGCCCTGCCCCTTTACGAACAATTGTTGGGGCATCAGGGTACGGACCAAGCGCATGTGCTCAAAAAACTATCCCTTACCTATGCGGCCCTTGACCAGACCGAAAAGGCGGTAGACCATATTGAAAGGTACTTTATGGAAGAATTCAATCCTTCCTTTTTACTGCATGAAGAATTTGACACTATCAGGGAAACCCCAGAATTCAAGGAGCTACAGGAAAAATACCTCCCGAGACATACGCTGGGCACCTTCTTCTATTTATACGTGGCATTGATAGGGCTTTATATCGCCGTTATCATCAATTTCAATAAGGAGGTGGATCGGATTGCAAAACTGCTTATGAGCAGTTTTATCTTCATCCATTCATTCTTCATATTCCATATTTGCCTCAGTATCTCCAATTACCAGTACGAGTTTCCCCATTCTTATTTGATGTCCACATCATTCTCATTTCTGTATGGCCCTTTGCTTTACTTTTATTTCAAAAGAATTACCGAGCAGTATGCCTTTAAAAAAGCAGATCTTCTGCATTTGGTACCCACCATTTTATTTCTTGTTTACATCATCCCATATTATGCGATGTCAGGCTCGGAGAAATTGGCATTGATGCTGACCAAGGCGCAGGAAGGGGAAAACCCCAATGATTCCATACATCTGATTTTCATTGTAATACTGAAACTCTCCTCATTGGCCATCTATGGATATTTTATTGGGAAAATATACCTCAAAAGCAAAAGCCAAAAAGATGCGTCCTTAAAGGGACATCTCTGGAGAAGAAATATTTATAGAATACACATACTCTATGTACTGTCCTATGCCATATACGGCATTTTGATCAGTCACGGAACCAGTTCCGGCCTTTTTTACCACTCCCAAGTTTTGAGCATGGCTATGATGGTACTTTATATTGGATACTCGGCAAACGTGCAACCCAATGTATTCAATGGTACTTCCATAGGCAACCATCCACTATTGTTGAAGTACAAAAAATCAGGACTTACCGAAAGTCTTTCAATTGAATTGAAATATAACCTATTGACACTGTTCAATGAGGAAAAAATCTATAAGGAAAATGATTTGAGCCTTGAAACCTTGGCAAAAAGATTGAACACCACCCGCCACAATACTTCCCAGGTCATCAATGAGCACTTTGATATGAACTTCCATGAATTGGTCAATAAATATAGGATTCAGGAAGCGAAAGCAATCCTTG
>JBFOLQ010000187.1:0-2321 GCA_040830145.1 Flavobacteriaceae bacterium
CACTATGAATTCCATGATGTTGTCTTCATGTATGGAACACCCTTCCTTAAAAGGGGGCAAGGGTTTGTAGTCCATATGTTTCTGGACATAATAATGCTCCATGATCGTAGGGAGTGAAAAATGGTTGTCGACCATCATATCTTCTAGGGGATAACACTGGGCATTTACTTGGAAAAGCCGCTCCCTATCCAAAAATATTTGATGGTGATAGGGGCATTGTGGGGTGCGTTTTCCATACAGGGGGACACGTTCCGTAGTACTATTTTCACAATACACCGATGCCCTATGACCGCTTTTGGAACAGACTTCCAATTCGATAAGGTCGTCATAAGGGGGGGCAAACCATCCACTTTTGGGCAAATGGTTCAGTACATCAAATAGGATAGGGGCCGCAGCATTGATTCCGGTAAGTCCTGGGCGGCCTTCCCCGTCCGCATTGCCCGCCCATACCCCAATGGCATATTTAGGGGTGGTGCCCACGGCCCAGGCATCCTTAAAGCCATAACTGGTGCCTGTTTTCCAGGCAATGGGATGGGCCTCATTAAAGAATTCCCAGTTTTCCTCCCCCTCCGGTCTGTTTACCTCCCTAAGGGCTTTTAAGGTGTTGTATATAGCACCCGCATGTAGTATGGGTGTGTCAAATCCAACTTCCCCAAAGTGGGGCTCCTTTCCAAAAATATAAGAAGGGTCTTGGTATTCATAGGAACGGTATATACTTTGCCGTTTCCCAAAAACGGTAACGGTATGGGCCATGGCCGCATAGGTCTTTACAATGTCCCACAAAGAGGCCTCGGCGCCACCTAGGATGAGGGACAGCCCGTAATGATAGGCTGGCCTGTCAATGGATCGTAGGTTCATTTTTTGCAGTTTGCCATGGAACTTTTGCAGTCCGTATTGCCGAAGCAATCGCACTGCAGGAACGTTCAACGATCGGGATAGAGCCCTACTGGCAGGGACGGCTCCCGAATGGCCGTTGTCAAAGTTTTTGGGGGAATATCCGTTGATGACCGTTGGAACATCTGTCAAAAGGGTATTGGGCAGAAGTAGGCCATCGTCCATCGCCGAGGCAAATAAAATGGGTTTTAAGATACTGCCCGTACTGCGTTTACTACTTATGATATCCACACTTTCCCCATGGCTTGCCCCTGAGGGGGCATTGCCTACATAGGCGATGACCTTACGGGATGGAATGTCCAGGACAAGAATCGCCAGATTATGGATGTCATTTCCCCGAAGCCTTGCATGGTGTGAGCGGGCAAGGGCATTGACATGTTGCTGAAGATATAGGTCTATGCTACTGTTTATCCGCAGCCCATTATGTTCTTTTTTGATTCGTTCCACGAAATGGGGGGCCAAATTGGGCAATGGAAGGGGTTTTTGGGGCAATGGTTCGGCCTTGGCCAATTCATAGGTGGTCTGGTCAATGATTTTTTTGACGGCCAGTTTTTTCAATAAACGGTTGCGTTTATATAATAGGGAGCTATCATTGCGTCCGGGGAAGATCAATGAGGGGGCATTGGGCAGTACTGCCAAGGTGGCCGACTGTCCCCAACTGAGCCGCTCAACGGGAATACCGTAATAACGCCATGAGGCTGTTTCCAACCCTATCACATTGCCGCCAAATGGGGCATTGGAGGCATACAGTGCCAAAATATCCCGTTTTGAAAAACGAACCTCCAAGCGCGTTGCCATAAATAGCTCCACAAATTTTTCAAGGTAAGAGCGCTTTTTGTTCTTTCTACTGAGCCTAATGACCTGTTGGGTCAGGGTACTGCCACCACGTCGGCCCGGTTGGGTGAGGTTATGCCAAAGGGCCTTTGCAATGGAGATTGGATTGAATCCAGGGTGCGAATGGAAATAGGCATCCTCAAAATGCAGGATGCACTGCTCAAACCGACGGGGCACTGAATCAATCTGCGGAAAACGCCACTGGCCATCATCCGCGATACGGGCACCCAATAGGGTCCCATTTGAGGCCGTGACCACTGTTGATGTAGGGTCAGGGAACAGATGCTTGGGCAATGAAAACCACCATGTTAAAAAACAGGCTACAAAGACCAATATCCCAATTCTATGTTTTTGGAGCCACCATCCCACCTTTAGAGCCAGTTTATATTTGTACGATTGAAGTTATGCGCAAAAAGGGGCATGAAAAAACAATTTATAAAAATTCAAACGGGCTCTTGGTCTTTTTAATCATCGCACTACCTTCACCCACTTTCCCTTATTGCGTACAATATACCCATTGTCATACATGGCCTCGGCCTGTACTCCCGGCAAATAATAGCTTCCCAAATAGGAGGCGTTGAGTTTTACGGTAA
>JBFOLQ010000188.1:0-11642 GCA_040830145.1 Flavobacteriaceae bacterium
CTCCAAAAATTTCACGTGATAAATCGGGCTTGGTATCCTTAAGCGTACCCGATGGAAATGTGGAGGTGTACTATACCCTGGATGGTACCGACCCCACAAAAGAATCGATACCCTATTCGGACCCTTTTTTGGTGGTGGGCCCAACAACGGTCAAGGCGATTGCCATGCGCGGCGCAGACGGAAAAATGACCGAGGTGGCAACACAGTATTTTGATGTTTCAAAGAAGGAGTGGCAGGTACTTAGCGCTCCCGCCAAGGAACTGGGGGATACCGAAAAAATGATGGATGGGGACCCGCGTACCTTTTGGGCTGGGGAGAAAGGGTATACAGGGCCGCAGGAAATTGTCATTGACTTGGGAACGCCCCACACCTTACGAGGGTTTACGTATTGGCCCAATCAGGACCGATGGCCCTTTGGCCTTATTGCCAACTATTCATTTTATGTGGGTGGGGACAACCGTTCCTGGGAAAGGGTGGCCCAAGGGGAATTTAGCAATATCAAGAACAATAGAATTGAACAACAGGTCAATTTTGAACCAGTAGTCGCCCGTTATATCAAGCTGGAGGCCAATCAGGTGATAGGCGACGACCCACGGGCATCAGTTGCGGAAATAGGCATTTTGACGCAAAAAAAGTGAAATTATCCGTACGCCATATCATTAGCATTGCATTGTGCATCTTCCAAGGCAATTTGAATGGACAGACTATTGTTGAGCAGGGCAAAAGCAAGCTATATCATATTGATGATGTGACGGGAAAGTTGGTCTATTCGAAAGATGTCAAGGGCAATCGGCTTCCTGATTTTTCACACGTAGGCTACCATTCCAGTGAAAAAGAGATTCCCTATATCCCAGTGGTAATTGCCCTTGGACCCAGTCCTGGTGATGACACCCAGCGTATCCAGGATGCACTGGACAAACTGGGGGCTCTCCCACTTGACCATCAAGGTTTTCGTGGAACACTGCTATTAAAACGAGGGTTTTATCATGTAAAGGGTACC
Organism: Flavobacteriaceae bacterium; assembly: GCA_040830145.1. Lineage (GTDB taxonomy): Bacteria > Bacteroidota > Bacteroidia > Flavobacteriales > Flavobacteriaceae > JBFOLQ01. The sequence continues at coordinate 1,001 of JBFOLQ010000188.1, forward strand.
ATTTCCATTCACGACAGTGGTATTGTGTTGCGAGGAGAAGGTGACGGCCCCAATGGTACGGTAATCATTGCGACCGGTTATGGCCACCAGAAATATAAACGCACCTTGATCGTTGTGGGCCCAAGGTCAGATATGTTTGATGCCCATACAGATGATAGGTATACTACGGCCCAAGCGCAGATACAATTGCTAAAGCGTTCCAAGCGGGAAATTGTGGATGCCTATGTTCCCGTTGGGAGTGTGTCTTTCGAAGTACGATCGGCTTCAGGCTATAGCCCTGGGGATAGGGTTATTGTCCATAGGCCCTCTACGGCAAGTTGGATTCACTCCATTGGTTGTGACCAGTTGGAGCCCAGGTGGGCCGAAGTTCGGGACGCACGCTGGGTAAGGGATGGCCGTGCCCCTGGCTTCTACTATCAAAGCTTTGGCTATGATCACCAGTACAGTATTCTTCAAAAAAAAGGGGAAAGTTGGGATGAATTTAAAAAGCGGGTCCCCTTGACAGAGGATGGGAGGAAACTGGATTTTACAAGACAATGGGAACCTGGTACGTACGATTTCTTTTTTGAACGCCGTATTACTGAAATTGAGGGGAACCACGTTACTATCGATATACCGATTGTACATCCGTTGGATACCGTTTTTGGTGGAGGTGCCATATATCACTACGAGGCACCAGGGCGTATTGCGGAGGTAGGTATCGAAAATCTACGCTTGGTTTCGGAATTTGCAGACCCCATTCCCGATTATCCTTATGGAGATCCCGAAAAAAAGGAAGAGGCTGAGACCCATGCCTGGAATGCAATTTTACTAAAAACGAATACCGAGAATACTTGGGTGCGTAATGTAACGGGCAATTATTTTGGCTGGTCCTTGGTTTCCGCTTCCGGAAAACGGGCTACGATCCAAGATTGTGTCAGCCTTGGTCATGCGTCAAAGATTACGGGAGGTCGTAGGTATCCATTTATGATTGATGGGCAATTGAATCTAGTGCAACGCTGCTTAACGTACGAAGGACGGCATGAATTTGTGACACAGGCTAGAACGGCCGGTCCCAATGTATTCGTCGATTGCCTTGGAATTGATTCCAAGAATACTGTAGGTCCGCATCATCGGTATTCCATCGGAACGTTGTTTGACAACGTGAAATCTGAAAAACCAATGATATCGAAATTCAATGGCAACTGGGGAACCGGTCATGGTTGGACAGGGACCCAGACCTGTTTTTACAACTGCGTTGCCCCGAAATTTCTAGTGGATGCGCCCCCAGGAGGAATCGCTTGGGTGATTGGATCTGCCCCAAAGGATGTCGAGAATATGCGGGTAGCACCGAATAGTCTCTTCTATCAGCAAGTGCAGGATCGATTGGGAAAGGCCGCTTTGTATACATTGCTCGCAGAAGATGGGCTGAAACATTTGGGTACCTATCGCTGGGCTGAAAAACGCCTTAAAAAAAGGGAAAATCAGTAGGGCAAGGGAATGGGTGCAGTGAGAGAGGATTTCGGTAAAGGATTATCACGTAAATAAATGACCGTGGGCAAAATACGTATGACAATGATATTGTTTTTTGTGTCTGTACTACTGGTGCAGGGACAGGAGGATATTTTTAAGGTAATCACCTATAACGTATGGAATGGTTTTGATTGGGGAAAGGATGGGGAAAGGCGTGCTGAATTGCAAAAGTGGGTAGCATCCCAAACACCGGATGTGGTGGCATTACAGGAATTGTGTGGGTATAGTCCAGAGCGACTGGAGGAGGATGCCAGCACATGGGAACATGCCCATTCGGTGTTGCTCAAGACCTCCGGATATTCAGTAGGATTGACCTCGAGATACCCCATTACGGTCAAGGAGCGAATTTTTGAGGGGCTGCACCACGGGGCGTTGCATTGTACCACCAATGGAATTGATTTTTTGGTCGTGCACCTACATCCCGGGAGTATCGCCAAAAGACTGGATGAAACCAAAATATTACGACGGAAAATAGAAGCTATCGCCCGGCAAAATCCCTACTATATGGTGCTTGGGGATTTTAACGCCCATTCCCCCGTAGATAGTGATTTGTATCCTCCTGATGGCGGTTTGCTTTCGCACTTGCAAAAAGGTGATATGGGAAAAGGGGTATCCGGGAATTTGGTCAATGGTGATTTAGACTATACCGTAATGTCAGGCTTCTTGGCATCCCAACTTAACGATGTGATTCAAAAATATACAAAGGGCATTGGGGAAAGGGGCAGTTTTCCTGGAAAGATATTGGGTTCTGTGAATAAGGAGTCCGACACACACTTACTTTCCCGGATGGAACGCATAGATTTTATTCTCACTTCCCCTGCAATAACAAAAAAAAGTATTGGGGGAAAAGTGTACAACGGTGCCGAAAATTGGTATTTGTCAGATCATTACCCTGTTGTTGCGGAGTTTAAGGGCATACAAACAATACGGGAAAATGGAAAAAGTAATACCTCTTTTGCAGATCGGTGGGAATACGTTGGGGTAGCCGTAGCGGAGCCAGGCTATACGATTTGGGGATCTTCCCCCATTATCGGTGAGGATGGAAAGGTACACTTGTTTGTGGCCCGATGGCCGGGCACTACAGTGGAACCGGGTTGGCGATCGCATAGTGAAATTGCCCATTATGTGGCCGATTCGCCAGAAGGACCCTTCGAGTTTTCCGATGTGGCCATTACTGGAACGGGTAAGGAAACTTGGGACAAATTTGGAGCACATAACCCCGCAATCCATAAAGTAGGGGATACCTATGTATTACTGTACATAGGAAACACGAACCCAAAAAGACCGGACCATCCGGCCAATCAGAAAATAGGTATGGCCCTTGCCGCCTCCCCGTATGGTCCATGGCAAAAAGTAGGGAAGGACGGTTTGATTCTCAGTCCGCCCGAGAACGAAAAATACTGGAATCATAAAGCGGGGAATGGGGTCAACAATCCAGCTTTTTTACAGCACCCGGACGGAGGTTTTTTTCTCTATTTCAAATCAGAGAAGGCACGTATGGGGTTGGCCGTGGCTGAAAATCTGGAAGGTCCCTATGTGCAAATGCCCTTTCCCGTCACGGCCAATGATCGTAATATAGAAGATGGGTATGCCTTTATGTATGAAGGTGATTTCGCCCTGTTGACCACCGACAACCATGGTATGATCGAACAAGGCGGTGGAATCCTATGGACATCAAGTGATGGCATTCACTTTAAAACGTATGAAAAAGGCTTTCACCACATTGATGATTATGTTGATTTTAATGTGTCTGATGTGACCGTTCATTACGGACCAAGCATCGAAAGCCGGCCCTATTCCAAGTTTGAGCGACCACAGGTGTTGTTGAAAGATGGTAAGCCTTGGTATTTGTATGTACCCTCAGGACGTAATATTTACGGGGGACCACATACCGTAAATTATGTTCTTAAATACGTGGGAAAGAAAACGGCAAATTAGAGATATATGAACCTGTTTGAAATCAATGGAAAAATCAAGATGATGAATCGTGATGTGCGTTCTGCCAATGTCCTACGTCTATGTCTTTATTGGGCCCATACGCTGGTATGGAATACACTTCGAAGTGTGACATTAGGGCCTGGGGCCAAAGGACGTTGGGTTTTTGGGCTGGTTGTACTGTCCATGAACCTGTTGTTTCCACAAGCGGAGGATAATCTCTACCTATATGATAGGGTTGAGAGTATTACCGATGACAATATCTTTAAGACTGAGGGCTATTATAACTGGGGAGCTTCCATAGTCAAGGACAAAAAGGGCCTGTACCATATGTTTTACTCCCGATGGAAAAAGGAATACGGTTTTACGGGTTGGCTTACCCATTCAGAGATAGCACATGCCGTTTCCAAGAATCCGGCCGGACCGTGGAAATATAAGGAGACCGTATTAAAGGGGAGGGGCAAGGGCCATTGGGATGCCATTACCGCCCATAATCCCAAGATTAAGCACTTTGATGGCAACTATTATCTGTACTACATTGCCACGAATATGGGGGAAACCCCATATAAAGGGACTGATTTAAAATCCATAGCCAATGTGGGGTACAACCATTCCAGTTGGAAGCCATTGCGGGAGAATCAGCGTACAGGGGTGGCTGTATCAAAGAATCTATGGGGGCCGTGGAAACGGTTTGATGCCCCTTTGATTGAGCCTTCGGGTCCTATTACCACCCTGACCGTCAATCCGGCTATTGACCGGGGCGCAGATGGCAAGTATTACTTGATTGTTAAAGGTGATAAGCCCAATGAATCCCGTTTTATTCGCAATCAGGCCATGGCCGTTTCCAATTCCCCAACGGGACCCTTTGAAATGCAATCCAAAGCGGTCATTGATAATTTGGACACGGAGGATATGTCCATTTGGTATGATGCTGCCCGAAAACGTTTCTATGGGGTTTTCCATGCCCACACCTTCATAGGTATGATGACCTCCCAGAATGGGCTTGATTGGGAAGCGGCCACTGATTATGTGCTTATGAACAAGGAGATTCGCAATGAAGATGGACCGGACCTATGGCCTGATAGAATGGAACGTCCTTTCGTTTTCCAAGAAAATGGGGAACCGGTGGTATTATCAGTGGCCGTTAAAAAAGGGGACGAGTCCTATCAAGTGACCATTCCCATTGAAAAATGGGAATACCCCAGGCCCAACAAACGACAGTTGGCATGGCAGGAGGCGGAGCTGGGAGTGGTCTTTCATTATGATCTTCATGTCTTTGATGGCAAAAAATATGGACAGGGAAACAATAGGGTAGATCCCGTGGTCAATTATCAAATGTTTGCCCCGGAAAAGCTAGATACCGATCAATGGATCAAGGCGGCCAAGGACGCCGGAGCCACCTTTGCCCTATTGACGGCGACCCATGAGACAGGCTTTGCATTGTATCCCTCGGAAGTAAATCCGTTTAACGTCAGAACACTTAAGTGGCGCAACGGTCAGGCAGATATTGTAAGGGATTTTGTGACCTCGTGCCGAAAATATGGAATCAAGCCTGGTATCTATTTGGGCATTCGATGGAACGCCTTTTTGGGGGTCCATGATTTCAAGGTGGATGGAACCGGAGCGTTTCGGGAAAACCGACAAAAATGGTACAACAAAATGGTGGAGGGCATGGTCACCGAAATATGCTCCAACTACGGGGAGCTTTTTGAAATCTGGTTTGACGGCGGTGCGGACCATCCAAAAAATGGGGCGCCCGACATACTGCCCATTGTACGTCGGCTACAACCTAATTGCCTGTTTTATCACAATGGGCAATTGGCCGAGGCCCGATGGGGGGGATCTGAATCAGGTGCGATGGGATATCCCAATTGGGCCACCTTTCCATATCCTTCCACAGGGGCGGGGGAAACGGCCCAAAAACATATCTACGATGACAATTATCGCTTGTTGAAGGAAGGGGACCCCAAGGGAATGTACTGGGTGCCGGCCATGGCTGATGCCCCATTACGCGGATATAACGGAAGACACGAATGGTTTTGGGAACCGGGTGATGAGGAACACATTTTTCCATTGGAAAACCTGATGGAGATGTATTATAAATCCGTGGGGCGGAATGCTACCCTTATCTTGGGCTTAACGCCCAATCCTGACGGATTGCTTCCTGAACCTGATGTACAACGCCTCAAAGAATGGGGAAATGAGATCAAGCGTCAATTTGGAAGCCCATTGGCGCAGACAAAGGGCACGGGTACTAAGTTAGGGCTCCGACTTCCGGCGACCACCTACATAAACCAGGTGATACTTCAGGAGGACATAGCCCATGGGGAACGGATTAGAGGGTATACCGTGGAGGCTTGGGTCAACGGAAAATGGATGAAGGTAGCTTCAGGTCAGAGTGTGGGCCACAAGCGAATTGAACGTTTTGACCCCATAGAAACAAATAGGCTTCGGCTGCGAATTGAACAATTTGATCGTCAACCCCGGATAAGAAATTTCAGTGTGCTATACGTGGATGATGAAGCCAATGGAAACTAATGGGGTATGATAAAGAAACTGTTCCTCCTATATTTTGTGATAAGCCAGATCCAAACGTCCTGTAATGGAACAAGATCAATTTCTGAAGAACGTGAAGATTCCGTTTTTGTGGAATACAGGATTCGGGAATTCAATTTTGAAGGCCGTGACGCCAAGATTGTTTTTCCCAAAAAAAGGCATGAAAAAGACCTCTGGGTATGGCGGGCCCGGTTCTGGGGCCACGAGCCCCAATTTGACAAGGCTTTGATTGAAAAGGGATTTCACCTGGTTTACGTTGATGTGGCCGATATGTTCGGAAACAATGAGGCTGTCGGGATTTGGAATCGGTTTTATGAATATTGTAGGTCAAAATACAGACTGAACGAAAAAGTGGTGTTGGAAGGTATGAGTCGTGGGGGATTGATCGTATATAATTGGGGCTCAAAAAACCCATCAAAGGTCTTGGCAATTTATGGGGATGCCCCGGTTTGTGATATCAAAAGTTGGCCGGGGGGATTGGGCAAGGGAAAAGGCCATGCTGAAACCTGGAAGCGCTGCTTGGATGCCTATGGTTTGGATACCGTATCGGTTTTGGATTTCAAGGGTATTCCGGTGAACAATTATGAACCCCTTGCCAAGGCCGGTGTGCCACTGATCCATGTTTACGGTGATACTGACAAAGTGGTTCCATTTGAGGAGAATTCCGCTATTTTGGCCGCGCGCTATAGGGCAGCTGGGGGCTCGATGGAATTGATACGAAAAGAGGGAGTGGGGCATCATCCGCATAGTTTGCAAGATCCTTCACCAATAGTGGATTTCGTACTCAAGGCCCTCGATTAGTCCCTTGAAAAAAGATAAGATATGGACTTGAAAATAGAAAACAAGATTTTTTTGGTCACGGGAGGTGATAAGGGGATTGGTTTTGGCATTGTGCAAGTGCTGGCAGAGGAAGGTGCCATTCCCGTAATTATTGGCCGTAAGCCCAAGGACGTTGCCAGGGCAGTACAGACTATCGAGGAGATGGGGGGTAAGGCCCTTGGTTTATTGGCTGAGCTGACGGACCCCGTACAGTGTAAGCAGGCAGTGGATAAGACCTTGGAAACCTTGGGCCGCATTGATGGGCTGGTCAACAATGCAGGTGTCAATGATGGGGTGGGCCTTGAAAGTGGCAATTACGAAGCTTTTAAGGCGTCCATTGACAAGAACTTGACCCATTACTATATGATGGCGCACCATGTGTTGCCGCAACTCAAAAAAAATAAGGGAGCCATTGTCAATATTGGCTCCAAGACCGCAACCACGGGTCAAGGGGGTACTTCAGGGTATGCAGGTGCCAACGGGGGACGTAATGCCCTTACCCGGGAATGGGCTGTGGAACTCCTGCCGCACAATATCCGTGTCAATGCGGTTATCGTGGCCGAATGCTATACCCCCTTGTACGATCGATGGATAAAAACGTTTGACAATCCAACTGAAAAATTAAAGTCCATTACGGATAGGATTCCCCTGGAAAAGAGAATGACCACGCCTAGGGAAATTGCCAGTACCGTCACTTTTTTACTGTCAGAAAGATCAAGCCACACCACAGGTCAGCTGATATATGTGGATGGCGGATACACCCATTTGGATAGAACCCTTTAAAATCAATGGTAAGATGAAACACTATTTACTTGTTTTGGTAGCGCTGCTCCTGTTTATGGGGGTCGGATGTAATACGGATGGCAAAATCCTTGAACTTAGAGGGGGTGACCTGGTCATGGGCCTGGACGAACATGCTAGGGTCATATCCCTTATGGATGGAAAACTGGGAACAGACCATAGTGTGCAGGGCGGACCACCTTCTTATTTGATGTCCATAAAAGTGGGAGATTCCATAATGGTGCCCGATGGGTTAAATTTTGTTGAGGATACCTTGAAAGTACACTTTCCCAACAGTAGTGAGGCCCAAGTATTGGCGAGGTCCAAGGAAACCCATGTGGTTTTTGAGCTGTTGTCCCTTACTGGGGAAGATAGTATTGATGCTATTGTTTGGGGACCTTACCATTCCAAATTGAGCCAGAGTATTGGGGAAACCATAGGCATTGTACAAGGAGTGGATTTTACCATAGGTCTACAAGCGTTGAACCTCAAAACCTTGGGGGGATATCCGTGGAATGACAACGACCACCTGCCCCAATTGGATATTTTTAGACAAAAGGATGTCGAAAATATGGTTCGTGATGAGGGCAATAGAGGGGTGCTGTATTCCGTTGAGGCGGGAAAACCGACCGAATACGGAAGCTCCTTGCAGGCATATACCCGGAATAGAATGGTTGATAGGGTCATTGCAAATCGCAGGCACGAACGTTTTGTGGCCCCGGCCTATGACGATGGGGGGCTTGTAGGGTCCAAAATAGCCCTCTTTGGCTGTAAGACAAAGGAGACCCTGGAAACCATTGGGAAGATTGAACTGGCCGAAGGCCTTCCGCACCCAACAATTGATGGGGAGTGGGTCAAGACCTCTCCCATCATCAATTCATCCTATCTTATCATGGATTTTACTGAGGCCACCATTGATAGGTGCCTGGAGTATGCCCAAAAGTCGGGTTTCAATTACCTCTACCATGGCCACCCCTTTGCCTCGTGGGGGCATTTCCCCTTACTACGGAAACAGTTTCCCAATGGATATGAAGGAATGAAAACCTGTGTGGAAAAGGCCAGGGCGGTAGATATCCATTTAGGAACGCACATGTTGACCAATTTCATCAATGTCAATGATTCCTATGTCTCCCCTATACCCGATAGGCGTTTGGCCTTGGTGGGGAGTAGCCATATCACAGAGGATATTGATGAAAGGCAGACCACCATCCCGATTGAAGACCCTGGATTTTTCAACCAATTTAAGAACAATCATTTACGCAGTGTGCTCATTGGGGATGAAATCATCCGTTACGGTTCGGTGAGTGCGGAAGCTCCGTGGGAATTGAGGGATTGCCAACGGGGCGCTTTTGGAACTGGGGCTTCAGCCCATTCAGGGGGAGATAAGATCGGTAAACTGATGGATCACGGTTACAAAGTGTTTTTGGGCAATGCCAAACTGAACAGGGAAATAGCGGGGAACATGGCAGATTTTATGAATCGTACGGGTGTTCGTATGTTGGATTTTGATGGACTTGAAGGCGCTGGCGGTTCCACAGGAATGGGCAATTACGGGGAAATATTGTTCGCGGATGCTTGGTATAATGCCCTCAATGAGGATTTGAGGAACCATTTTGTGTTGGGTGCCAGTAGGCCGGGCCACTATTTTTGGCATTATTACTCCCGAATGAACTGGGGGGAACCTTGGTACGCTGGGTTTCGGGAGAGTCAGACCCAATACCGGTTGGACAATCAGGCCTATTTTAAACGAAACCTAATGCCAGGCATGCTGGGGTGGTTTAAGATGACGCCATCCACGACCATCGAGGATATAGAATGGCTGATGACCCGCTCAGCAGCGTACAATGCCGGCTTTGCCTTTGTAGTGGGGTTTGATGCCCTGGAACAGAATGGGCGGACCGAGGAAATCTTTTCCCTTCTCAATAATTGGGAAACGGCCAGATTAAACGGATTGTTTAGTGAGGAGCAACAAAAAAGGATGCAAGACCTCACGACGGAATTTCATCTTGAAAGAACGGATACGGATGATTTGTTGCTTACCCAGATGTATTCGCACAAATTTGAGCATCTAAAGAAAGTTAGGCAACCAGGGGAGCCTTTATATACAAATTTTGAGTTTGATAATAAGGGAGGGGAGCAATCCATTGGTTTTATTGTTTCAGCAGTATCTGGGGATTTGGCGGACATACGGATTGAAATTGACAATCATTATACACTGGAGTGGAACCTTGTTTTGAAAAGGGGACGGTCCCTCATCTACAAAGGTGGGGATCAAGCTGTGGTCCTGGATGAAAATGGACATAAATTACAGGTGTTGCCGTTGAATAAGGAAATCTTGAAATTGGGTAGGGGGAAACATTCCCTAACGTTTGACTGCGTTTTTAAAAATGAAGGGGAGGCGCCCAAAGCCAAGGTGGAATTACGGCTTAAGGGGACTACGGAGACACTTTAATGGTGAAACTGATAGGCAAGCTGATCTAGAATTCGCGATACGAGCTCAACCAACAACGAGCCACCAATACTGAACAATGAAAAACCAACAACCAATACTATGAAGACCAACGAAACACCACCAGTGGTAGCCAAAAAAATATGGGTGCCCTTTATCTTGATTACTGCCTTATTTGCCCTATGGGGCTTTGCCAATGATATTACCAACCCTATGGTATCAGCCTTTAAAAAGGTGTTGGAGTTGAACAATACCCAAGCTTCATGGGTACAGGCAGCTTTTTATGGCGGTTATTTTACCATGGCATTGCCCGCAGCCTATGTGGTACGTAAATACTCATATAAGTCGGGCATTCTTATCGGGCTGGCCCTCTATGCCACGGGGGCCCTTTTGTTTTTTCCGGCAGCCGCTAGGGAAAATTATCTTTTCTTTTTGGTGGCCCTGTACATCTTGACCTTTGGCCTTGCCTTTTTGGAAACTACGGCCAATCCCTTTATCATGGCCATGGGAGACGATGAAACGGCCACGCGAAGATTGAACTTGGCCCAAGCCTTTAATCCCTTAGGGGCCCTGGCAGGGCTTTTTGTAGCC
>JBFOLQ010000189.1:0-8214 GCA_040830145.1 Flavobacteriaceae bacterium
AAGACCAATAACCTCCAAGTACCATAGATCGAAAACTCTTTTTGACACTTCAAAACACGAATTGTCAGGACATCCTTAATCGATATCAGGTAAAGGCAAGTTGTAGATGCTAAAAGTCAAGACTTCAAAACCATATCCTCCGTCTGGCATATTGTCTTTATAATGAGAAGCAGAAATAACGATACAGTCCTAAGTAGGTCAGGATGTATTACATTCCATTTGTTCTGGGTAGATACTACCTTACTATCTAAACACCCACCACAATAACAAAACAATGGCAACAATCAGACCCGTTAGCCATAATTCCTTGGTGTAGCTTGACCGCTCCGCGGAGGCCGTGGATTTGTCGTATACCAAGGCCGTATCCAGTTTCTTGGAGGATGACTGGGTCGCCAAGCTTACCAAAACCATAATGGATATACTGATCACAAATAGAAAGATGGCATAGTGTAAGAAATTCATGGTAACCAAAGAGCCCAACAATGAATCCTCTGCCAAGGACAAGCCCCCTTCCTGACTCATGAACTCCAAGACCAAGCGACCTATTCCTAGCACAAATCCTGTCCAAAGTGCTGTAAGAGCCCCTTTTCCATTGATCTTCTTATAAAATATCCCCAATAGAAAGGCTGCGGCAATAGGAGGTGAAATATAGGCTTGCACACTTTGCAGGTATTTATAGATTCCACCTCCCTCAGTAAGCTTCTGCATAAAGGGAATCCATGCCAATCCTACCAAGACCAGGGCCACCGTGGCAACCCTCCCTACCATTACCAGCTCTTTCTCAGAGGCTTTGGGTTTCCATTGTTTATAAAAATCAAACGTGAACAATGTAGAGGTACTATTGAATACACTGGAAAGTGAACTCATCATGGCCGCCAAGAACCCAGCTACGACCAATCCCCTGAACCCAGTGGGCAGTACTTGCTGTACCAAAGCGGGTAATGCGGCATCAGTAGTGGTCTTCGTAGCACCGGTAACCGGATTGGAAACCGTAAATAAGTCTGGGTACTCGGTTACGGAAAGTGCATAGGCAATAATTCCAGGGAATACAAAGATGAAGAGGGGCAACAGTTTTAGGAACCCCCCAAAAATGGTTCCCTGACGGGCCACTTTGATGTTCTTTGCCGACAGTACCCGTTGTACTATAAATTGATCGGTACACCAATACCAAACCCCCAGGATGGGGGCCCCCAACAGCACACCCGTCCACGGATATTCCTTATTCCGCCACAAGCTCATGAAGGAATCGGGTTCCGGTGCATTGTCCTGAATGGCAGCGAGTACATTGCCCCCCCCGCCAATGGCCTGAAGGCCAAAATAAGTGGCAGCCGCACCACCCAGAATAAAGATGATGGACTGTACCATATCTGTATATACCACCGCTTTCAATCCCCCAAAGACCGTATAGATTCCAGTGGCCACAACCGTAATGATGGCCCCGGTCCAAAAGGGAATCCCCAACAACACCTCAAATATCAACGCCCCCGCAAAAATGGTAAATGATATCTTGGTCAGTACGTACGACACTATGGAAACAATGGACAGATACGCCCTAGAACCCTTGTTGTATCGTTTTTCCAAAAACTCGGGCATGGTAAACACCCCACTTTTTATATAAAATGGGACAAAGACCCATCCCAATAACAGGAGAATCAAGGCTGCCAAAATTTCAAACTGGGCCTCAGGGAAGGCTCCCCGCGCCCCAGCTCCGGAAAGGCCTATGATATGCTCCGTGCCTATGTTACTGGCAAAGAGTGATGCACCAATCGCAAACCATCCCAAATCACGACCGCCCAAAAAATAATCAGATGAACTGGCCCCACTCTTCTCCTTTACCGAAACAAACCATGCAATTCCAAAAACCAGTAAAAAATAAAGGCCAATGACAATAAAGTCCACCGTGTTCAAATTCTCCATTTTATTGAGTTGTTTAACGAATTAGCCTGTAATTTACCTTTTTTTCAGATTCCGTAACGGTGCTTCCCCATAAAGTTTCAGGTTCCTAAATGATTTGTTACCTTGGCCTATTATTTTGTACCCATTATCTTTTAAGGAATGAACAGACTGTTGGGGATACTTTTTTTGACCTTGGTGACCGCTTGTGGCGAAAAGGATGAAAAACTGTTCCAACCCATTTCACCCCAGCACTCCAACATCACATTCAACAATCAACTCACCGATACACCTAAGCTCAATATCCTGACCTATCTATACTATTACAATGGGGCCGGTGTCTGCACTGCAGATTTTAATAATGATGGGCTAATCGATCTTTATTTTACGGGCAATCAGGTACGGGACAGACTATATCTGAACAAGGGCCATCTTGTATTTGAGGACATCACTGAAAAAGCCCATATCATTGATGACGGAAATTGGTCTACCGGGGTTGCACATGTTGATATAAATGGGGACGGTCTATTGGATATCTATATATGTAAGGCCGCGGGCTATAGGGCCCTTACCGGAAAAAATCTTTTGTATATCAATCAGGGAACGGACAAAAACGGCATTCCCACCTTTACGGAAGAAGCGGCCCGTTATGGGCTTGACTTTTCAGGCTTATCAACCCAAGCAGCCTTTTTCGATTACGATCTTGACGGGGACTTGGACATGTATCTATTGAACCATTCCGTACACCCCAACAGGGCGTATGGCAAGGGCCATCAACGAATGGCATTGGACTCACGTTCTGGGGACCGATTGTATAGGAATGATGATGGTTCTTTTGTGGATGTCTCTGCTGAAGCTGGTATTTTTCAGGGCAAGATTGGCTATGGCCTGGGTTTGGGCATTAGTGATTTAGACAATGATGGATATCCCGATATATACGTTGGAAATGATTTTTATGAGAACGATTATCTCTATATGAACCAACGGAACGGAACATTTCAAGAGGTCAACACACAAAATCCACATCGATTGGGGCATACCACGCATTTTTCAATGGGCAATGATATGGCTGACATCAATAACGATGGGCTCGTGGATATCATCTCCATGGATATGTTACCTGAAGACCTGGAAACCTATAAGGCATCGGGCACTGAGTATGCCTACCCCATTTACCAACAATATTTAAGAAATGGGTATGGACCCCAGTATATGCAAAATACACTACACCTAAATTATGGGGAGGCGAACTTTGCTGAAATGGCATTCGCCACGAACATTGCTGCCACCGAATGGTCATGGGCCCCATTGATCGCCGATTTCGACAATGATGGCCTGAAAGACCTTTTTGTATCCAATGGTATCATGGGAGCCACCAACGATATGGACTATATGAATTTTATCGCCAATGAGGATATACAACGCCGTATTGACGCAGGCATGAAGCCGACCGATATGTCCATGACCCAAACCATCCCGGAAAAGAAGGTCCCCAATTATTTTTTTAAAAACCAGGGAGACCTGTCTTTTAAGGATGTGAGTGGTGAGTGGTCCTCAAAAAATCCTACTTTCAGCAATGGAAGTGCCTATGCAGACCTGGATAATGATGGGGACTTGGATTTGGTCGTCAACAATGTAAACAGCAAAGCCCTTATCCTTGAAAATAAGGGGCAGCATGGCAATTACCTGAAAATTGATTTTGAGGGTAACGCCCCAAACACGTTTGGGATTGGAGCCAAGGTAATTGTCCGGGCTGGACCAAAAACCATTGTTCAGGAAAATTTCACAACACGGGGCTATTTATCCTCCATTCCCCCTGAACTCCATATAGGACTGGGAAAGGATAGTATTGTGGACTCCATGGAAGTCCATTGGCCAGATGGCACTGTTCAGATACTGACCCAGGTTTCGGTCAACCAACAGGTACGGCTGTCCCATGCAAACGCTACCGACAAAGGAACCCCAACGGTCTTGGAAAGCCCGTCCCCATTTGCGGTCCATGATTCCCTAATTCCCTTTTCCCACAGGGAAAAACCATCACTCGATTTTGACCGTGAGCCCTTGGTTCCCTTTGCCAATTCAAATCAAGGTCCCTGCATCTCGGTCAGCGATGTCAATGGGGACGGCCTACAGGATGTATTTGTCGGAGGGGCCAAGACCCAAGCCTCCAAATTGTTTATTCAACAACAGAATGGTGGTTTTGTCCCAACCCAGGAAGACCTTTTTACACCCCATGCCATGAATGAGGATACCGCCAGCCTCTTTTTTGATGCCAATGGGGATGGCCAACCCGATCTAGTGGTAGCCAGTGGTGGAAACGAATTCAAGGATGGACCGCCCCTTAGACCCAGACTGTACCTTAATCATCAAGGAACGTTTAAAGTTGATACAACCTTCCCTGCCCTGGAAATAAATGCCTCCAAGATCATCACATCTGATATCGACAAGGACGGGGATAGGGATTTGGTCATCACCTCTGACCAAGTACCCTCCCAATATGGAAAAACACCACGTCAATTCCTGCTGAGAAATGATGGTCTCGGTCGCTTTACTGATGTAACGGATACCTTGGCCCCTGACTTTAAAAAGTTGGGCAATGTCAGGGATGCCATTTTTGTTGACCTCAACGGGGATGGCTATGAGGATATAATCGCGGTGGGACATTGGATGGCCGTATCCGTCCTTATCAATCACCAAGGAAGCTTTAAGCAACAAATTGACAATGGGCTCAAAGGCTCCAATGGTCTGTGGAACACCATCCTGGCAAACGACTTTGACAAGGATGGTGATATGGATGTGGTTGTTGGGAACTGGGGCACCAACACCAAGTTCAATCCCAATGCCCAGGCCCCTTTGACACTCTATCGGAGTGACTTTGATGGCAACGGTACCATTGAACCCCTTGTAACCTATTTTCACAAGGATAAGGAAACCCCCTTCGCCTCAAAGGATGAGTTGGTGAAACAAATGCCCTTTTTGAACAAGAAGTTTCTTTCGTACACCGCATTTGCCAAGGCATCACTTGACGATCTGTTCACGGCACCAAAACTCCAAAATGCCGACACAAAAAAGGTTTTTGACACCCGCAGCATCTATTTTGGGAACGACGGAAAGGGGAACTTCACAGGAACCGCCCTACCCAGCATTGCCCAGGCCTCAAATATAATGGCCATGGTAGTTGACGATTTTGATAAAGATGGTTTTCCAGATTTGTTCATTCATGGCAATAACCATGAAATTAGCACCCAATTGGGTAGGTTGGATGCCTTTCAAGGGTTATTTTTGTACAACGACCAAAAGGGAGGTTTTGTATGGCAAAAAGACCTTTCCCCAAAGCTTCATGGTCAAGTACGGGCCATGGAAAAAATGACCATTGGCGCCAGGACACATTATGTCTTGGGATTCAACAATGGACGAGTACAAACTTTACATTTTAACGTAGATTGATTTATGTTCAGGACACTGATTAAAACTAGTACGGTATTTGCGCTTTTTACAATGGTTTTCTCATGCAAGGAGGAATCCCAGAAAAATGGGGTTGACCTGACCTCTGATCAAAAGCTCTTTAAAATGGTTCCGTCTGAGGAAACGGGCATTCATTTTATCAATGAGGTCGAGAACCAAAAAAACTTCAACATCTTCAAATACCGCAATTTTTACAATGGTGGGGGTGTGGCCATAGGGGATGTTAACAACGATGGATTGCCCGATATCTATTTAACGGCCAATATGGGGAAAAATAAACTCTACATGAACAAGGGGAAGTTCAAGTTTGAGGACATTTCAAAAGCAGCAGGTGTCACGGGGAATAAGCCATGGTCCACGGGAGTGGTCATGGCCGACATCAATGCTGATGGTTGGCTGGACATCTATGTGAGCAATGCGGGCAACTTGGAAGGTGACAACCATGATAATGACCTATATATCAACAATGGCCCTTCAGGGGATACAGGACAGGTGACCTTTACCGAAAAGGCCCATGAATACAATTTGGCCAAAACAGGGTTTTCTACCCATGCCTCCTTTTTTGACTATGATAAGGATGGGGATTTGGATGCCTATATCCTGAACAACAGCAACATTCCCGTGAGTAGTCTCGGGTATGCCGAGCAACGGGAAGTCAGGGCACAAGATTGGGAAGGGGTCCCCTACATTTTTAGGGGGGTTGGTGATATGTTGCTACGCAACGATAACGGTACATTTGTGGATGTCAGTGAGAAAGCCGGCATATATGGTAGCCTCATTGGCTTTGGATTGGGAGTTATGGTCAGTGATCTTAATGGTGACCTCTATCCCGACATCTACATTTCCAACGATTTTTACGAAAGGGACTATCTCTATATCAATAACCAGGATGGCACCTTTACCGAGGATATCAAAAACTGGACTTCGCACCTCTGCCTATCGGCCATGGGCGTTGACATGGCCGACATCAACAATGATGGACTGGCCGACATCTTTATTACCGACATGCTCCCCGAGGGGGACCAACGTACCAAATCGGTCATGGAATTTGAAGGCTATAACGTCTTTAAACTGAAACAGAGCAAGGACTTCTACCAACAATACATCCAGAATACCCTACAGTTGAACAATGGCAACGGTAGGTTTAGTGAAGTGGCCTATTATAGTGGAGTGGCCAAGACAGACTGGAGCTGGGCCGGACTTATGTTTGACATGGACAATGATGGATGGCGGGATATCTTCGTTACCAACGGTATCAACCACGATCTTACCGATCTTGATTTTGAGGATTTCTTTGCCCACGAAATCATTCAGGAAATGGCCCTTACCGGAAGAAAGGAATCCATTGATTCCATCATTGACAAAATGCCCATAAAGCCACAACCTAACTATGCGTTTAGGAATAAAGGCGATATTACCTTTGACAATGCCTCCGAGGAATGGGGCCTGGGAATACCCAGTATGTCAAACGGGGCTGCCTATGGGGATTTGGACAACGACGGGGACTTGGATATAGTGGTGAACAATGTGAATATGGAGGCCTTTGTCTATCAAAACCAAACAAACGAACTTACGGATCACAATTATATCAAGCTGCAATTTGAGGGAAAGGACCAAAACAAATTTGCCATCGGCACAAGTATTAAAATGTACCATGGGGACCAAGTAGTATTTCAAGAGTTGATTCCCTCCCGTGGGTTTCAATCCTCCATGGACTATACCATGACCATTGGATTGGGCGACGCAAAAGGGGTAGATTCCCTTCGGGTGATATGGCCAGATGACCAAACCCAACTGATCCACGCTCCCAAAATCAACCAGACCCATGCCTTACGCTGGGCAGATGCCACTGAAAAATTTACAATCACCGCCCAAAAGGCGTCGGAATCCTTATTGAGGGACTTGGACCAAAACCAACTGGTGGCCCATCAAGAAAATACATATCAGGATTTTGATTATGAAGGACTCATCTCCAAATCCATTTCCCAAGAAGGCCCTGCCCTAGCGATTGGGGACGTCAATGGAGATGGCAATGAGGATGTATTTATAGGAGGTGCCAAGGGGCAGGCAGGCCATATATACCTGCATCAAGGTTCGGGAAAATTGCGACAAAAAGCACAATCCGTCCTAAAAGGGGACGTGACATATGAAGATACGGCAGCGGCACTTTTTGATGCCGATGGGGATGGTGACAATGACCTTATCGTGGGCTCTGGAGGTAACGAAGTTGGGCTGGACCGGCTCAACATCCTAAGGCTGTACCTCAATGATGGCCAAGGTAATTTTTCCAAGTACCCCCATTCCTTGCCTACCAGCTTTCACAATATTTCCACCATTTCTCCCCAAGACTTTGACCAAGATGGGGATATGGACCTTTTTGTAGGTTCTAGAAGCATCGTGGGCACCTATGGCGTAGACCCCAAGCATCTCTTCCTGGCCAATAATGGCGATGGCACCTTTACCGATGCGACACAACGCCTTGCCTTTGACGTACAAAAAAGTGGAATGGTCACCGACGCAGCATGGAGTGACCTGAATGGTGATGGCAAACCAGAGTTGGTCACCGTCTCAGATTGGGGCATTCCAAACATCTATAGGAACACTGGACGCCAATTGACGAAGGCCCCTTCAAACTTGGATAGTTTGGCCGGTTGGTGGAACACCGTTACCCTTGTGGATCTGGACAAGGATGGGGATCAAGACCTTATTTTGGGCAACCAAGGCAGTAATGTCCCCTATCAGGCCAGTCCCGACCATCCCATGCGACTCTTTGTCAATGACTTTGACAATAACGGCACCATTGAGCAGATTACCACGCGTTTCTATGATGGTAAGGACTACCCCTTACACCAAAAA
>JBFOLQ010000190.1:0-5049 GCA_040830145.1 Flavobacteriaceae bacterium
AAGGTGTTGGATGCGTCATAGGCATAATCCACATTGGGAGCACCGGATCCATTGTTCAATAAGTAGAAGTTTGGATCTTCAAACAAATACCCTTGTCTCGAAATTCCTTTTCCTTTGTCATTTTCCTCCAAGGCCTCTATCCCAACAAGGGCGTTGATACTATGTACCCCTATGGTTTTGTTGTAGTTAAGGGTGTTGGACCAGTTCCAGTTCGTCCTTGTTTGGTCTTGCTCCCTGAGGGTGCTTGATGAAATAGGCTCTCCATGTTCCGGGTCTAAGGAAGTGAAGGCCCTGTTGTCAAAGGTGTTGAATCCGCCGGCCAATACCGTTTTAAAGGTAAGCCCGTCCAAGATGTCATAGGCTAGGTAAACATCCCCCAATAAACGTAATCTTTTGTTGTAGTCGTTTCTGGTTCTATACAACTGGGCCGCTGGATTACGCGTATTACTGAGGTCGGGTCCGGCCACTCCTGTAAAGTTACCATCGTCATCGGTAACGGGCAATAGGGGGGTAATCCGCAGTGCCCCTTCAATGGCCTCATCCACACCCGCTCTGGTATTGGAGAACGAAACATTAAGGTGTTGCCCTATCCGTAATCTTTTGCCTACCTTGAACTCAGAGTTGATCTTGGTATTGGCACGTTCAAATCCGGTATAGTTTAAAACACCGTCTCGGTTCAAATAGCCAACCGATAAGTAGTACTTCCCTGTTTCGGTTCCATTGGCCACAGAGAGGGCTATATTGGAAACCGGGGCACTACGGCTTATGGCATCGATCCAATCGGTCCCTCCAGGGGTGACCGTTGCATTGAAATCACCAGGATTGGAGAAAACAATGGGATTATAGGAAACAACCCTTCTATATCCCACTATGCTGGACGGAACCGTATACGTCCCTGTTCCACTAGGGTCGTATTGTCCGTGTGCCAAGTCTCCTCCAGCTAGGCCATCATTCAACTTACTTTGTAAAATCATATTGGCATGCTGTTCCGCATTTAACATATCCGGATTATTGGATATACTGGAAAAACCCGAATAGATATCCAACGAAACAACAGCTTTATCCATATTGTATCCACCGCTCTTGGTGGTGATGATAATAACCCCATTGGAAGCCCGCGCCCCATAAATGGCGGCTGCGCCATCCTTAAGAACGTTCATCTGGTCAATATCCGCAGGGTTGATACTGTTCAATACATTTGGGTCATCCGTTTGCACCCCATCAATAATATACAGGGGATTGGTGTTGTTGGTGGTTCCAAAACCCCTAATGTTGATTTTAGGTGCCTGTCCGGGGTTACCATTGGTGACTACCTGAACCCCTGTTACACGGCCTTGAAGTACTTCGGCCGCATTGACCACGGGTGTCTTTACTGCGTCTTCAATGTCTACTGATGCCACGGAACCTGTGACGTCCCCCCTTGTCTGTTGGGCATACCCCAATACCACCACTTCATCCAATTTACTGGCATCTTCAGATAGGGATACATTAACCGAACTCTGACCATCAACTGCCACCTCTTGGGTCGCAAAACCAATATAGCTAAACACCAAAGTGGCATCGCTACCCGCTTCAATGGTATAATTCCCGTCAAAGTCCGTTTGGGTACCATTGGTGGTCCCTTTAACCAAGACGTTGGCCCCAGGTAGAGGGGAACCGTCTGCATCGGTCACTGTTCCAGATATGGTAGACTGTGCCAATGCCGTTTGCCAGCCCATCAAAAGAGCCAAAGCAAAAAAGCGGAAGGCCCATTGACCCCATACTTTTTGCTTTTTTCTCAACATACTGTTTGCATGAGTTACATTCATAAGCGTTTGTGTTAGTTTTTGTGTTTAAGTTTTATTGCCTTAACTAAATGTTAAGCCGATTAACAAATCTATGAGAACGAAATCGTAATAGTTGACAATATTTTATCAATATTTGACAAAATAGTATACCTTAGTGTTAAAAATTTAAGATTTGTTTATCATCGTGTGAAATATGTTGGCATACCTATATTTTTTTATGGAATACCCTTGTAAATTCTTCACCAGGGTGTCGAAGAAATACGTTTAAATTGATTCAAAAATGAAGAACTGGGCACAACGGGAAGTGGTACAATTGACTGCTAGTGATTGTTTTCTGGTCATGGACCGAAAAAAGGACTACTTTGATACCCCGTTGCACTATCACCCTGAGTTTGAATTGAATTTCATACGAAGGGGGAGAGGGTTATTAAGACGGGTAGGAGACCATTCGGAGGAGATAGGGGATTGTGAGTTGGTATTGGTAGGCCCCAATCTGGAGCACTGTTGGGACCAATATCATTATCAAAGGGAAGAGGCCCATGAAATTACGGTACAATTCCACAACCATCTCTTTGGAAAACCATTTTTGGACAAGGACATTATGGGCCCCATTGGGGATATGCTCAAAAGGTCTGCCAGGGGCATATTGTTTTCAGAGGCAACGTTCCATGAAGTTGGCCCGAATCTAAAGCGCATATCGAAACTTGACGGGATGGCCTTTTTTTTGGAGATGATGTCCGTCCTCCACGGTTTGGCCGTGTCATCAAATCAGCGAATCCTTTCAAATATCGGGGGACCGGTTCAACCGAAACGGAACAATGAAAAGCTGAACGTATTGGATGAACTCCTCCACGGGAGTTTTCAATCCAAATTGACCTTGGAAGAAATAGCATCCCATTTGAATATGAGCAAGGTCTCCTTCAATAGGTTTATGAAAAAGAGCACGGGGAAGACATTTGTTGAATATCTCAATGACATAAGAATAGGCCATGCCATTAAAATGTTGGTGGAAAGTGATATGGACATATCTGATGTAGCCTTGCGTTGTGGGTTCAACAGTTTGGCCAATTTTAATAGAACGTTTAAAAAATTACAGGAGTGCACCCCATCAAAATACCGGAGCGAGTTTACCACGGTGCAAAGGGTGTATTCGCCAAAAGAAGGGAAGGGAACGAACATTCCGTTCCAACATGGGGAGGAAGCAATGGGTATTCGGAGGGTGCTTTAAGGGGACAACCTTTCAAAGACCAGTAATCGAAAGTCAATGGCTCCCTTTCCTGGTATTTCAGTGGCCCGGAGGGTGAGACGGGCCTTACCTTTTTTAAGTTTGATATGTCCCATGGATAAGGGCTTAAAATCCTTGATGTACGATTCCATTCTGGGGAAACGGTCATTTTCCATTCCCATCAATTGGGGGTCATGTGAATCAGTTATGGTCGTTTCAAGGGAAGCATCAGCAAGGGAAAGTTCAATTTTGGTCCCTACGTTTTCTGGTTTACAGGTATAATAGAGGGTTACATCAAATATCCCATCGCTTAGGACCGCTACATTCCATGTGATGGCATCGGAAGTATGCGTCCAATTCGTAAAGAAGGAATCATTGGGCCAACGATTGCTCCGTTGTATGGAACCATGGGCCATACCGTCCCTAGCGGGAATATGGGTGAATTTATGATGGGGGTGCCCTATGGTAAAGGGCTTTTTACGGCTACGGTCCACATATGGGGCCACCTCTCCCAACCATTGCTGTCGCAAATTGGAAAGGGAATCCACAATCTTGGGGTGTAGCTGTGATAGATCATGTAACTGCCCCTTATCGGTTTCAATGTGGTACAATCTGTTTTTATGGTCTAGGCGATATCGCTGGCTACGTACACTGGTCTTGCCATTCCAGTGATTATAGATGATTCTATGGATGCGATCGTCATTTCCTTTGCGTATACTTTGGCCATAGTTGATTCCGTCTATATTCAAGGTATCGGCAAGTGAAACGGAGGCTAGGTTTGCCAATGTGGGAAAAAGGTCAACAGCCCCGAGCAATTGCCCAAACCTAAGACCCGCATCTATGCGTTTGGGCCATTTTATAAAAAGCGGGGATTTTACCCCTCCTTCGTCCGTAGATCCCTTTCGACCCTTTAACCCACCATTCCATCGCCAACCATTGGCCCCATTGTCAGATAGATATACCACCATGGTGTTTTCTTCCAACTGTAGGTTCCTTAAGTGTTTCGTCAAACGTCCCACATTCCAGTCTATGTTTTCCACCATGGCCAGGGCCGCCTTGGTGAAATTGATATCCTCCCTCTCCGGACCGCCGTATCTCATTGTCAATGTCTTCCCCTTGAACTTGTCCCAGTAGTTGTCCGGTACTTGCATGGGACTGTGGGGCGTGTTGACGGGGAGCATCAAAAAGAAGGGCTTTTTCCGGTTTTGGGTGATGAAGTCCATGCCATGTCTAAAGAGATCATCTACCAAAAATCCCTTGCCCCTGACCACTTTTCCATTGTGTTCCAACATAGGGTCAAAATAATTGCCCCAATGCCCAGAGGCAAATCCGTAAAAATCATCAAACCCCCTGGAATTGGGATGATAGGGTGGTTGCATGCCATTGTGCCATTTTCCATAAAGAGCGGTAACATATCCGGCCCTCTGGAAGGTATTGGCAATTGTAGTGACCCCAGCTTTCATGCGTTCACCACCGGCGGAAGTATCATAGCCACCCATTTTCGGGAAATATTGTCCGGTAAGCAACTCGGCACGGGTAGGGGAGCAAACGGGTTGCACATAAAAGTTTTCAAATACGGCACCTTGCAGGGCCAGGGAATCAATATGGGGTGTGGACAGGTTTGTATTCCCATGATAGCCCAAATCGCCCCAACCTTGGTCATCCGTCAATATGATGATAATATTGGGAGGGATATCATTTGAAGTGGATTGGGTGCAGGCTGTGGAAAAAACAATACAGACGATGTAAAACCAATACCAGATGGTAATGGAATGGTATGGTCGACTGCTTGACAGGAACATGGTTTCGTTTTTCTGCAATATAGGGGTTCGCTGGGTTTTTACGGACACGGCTATTCGAAAACGGATGGTTTTCATCCATTTATGTGGAAACCCATTTGGGCCATTGGGAATGGTCTAGATTGGTTCCTTGACCCTGGAACACAGCAGTATTTCCTTTTGGTTATTGGAATTGGTAATGAAATAAAGATAGGTATCCACTCCGTCCAAAATTTTGAATTTTTTTCGAATGGTGGTG
>JBFOLQ010000191.1:0-6116 GCA_040830145.1 Flavobacteriaceae bacterium
TAGGAGACCAATCACCGTTGATCTTTCCATCATCAGTTTTGAATGGTTATATCGCCAATTGAAATTTGATGTTCTGACTTTGGCGAAATATTTATTTTTTGACTCCTATGGGTTATATCACCCAGGCCCGGCAATTTGTCACTATTGTGATCGGCTATCACCGTGACATAATATTCCCCAGGATGTAAGTACGTGAACAGAAACCCATCTTCAGAGGCAGCTATATCAGGAAATTGCAATACACTATCAAAAGCATCGGCCAACATATATCCATTGGAATCTGTCAATGGTTCAAATGATAGGTACAGAAACAAATTGTCATCTTTTATCTGGGAACTTTTGGTTATATCCACTTTTAACTGACTTAAATAGGGATGGTCCTGGATTCTGAACGGGTCGCCAGATTGATTTGCCAACGTAAAAACATCATTGCTCCCTGCCTGTGCCAAAAATGAGGCAGATTTAACGGTATTTTCTTCTGGCAATGCGTATAGATATTCTTTTTGGAAGCCATTGGAAAAATCCCATGCCGATACATTTTGTGGAAAATTAAGCCCCATTGCGGCAGTTTTGGCCAGTTGAAGATGCTTCTTTGCCCCCCTGAAACTGAAATGTCTTGTCGGCATGGTATTTTCCCCCAACCGACTGGTATACGCATTCCAGTACAGGCTATCCTGCTTAAATACGAGTTCCATATACATGGTATTTTCGCCTCCTATTGCATCGACCAATCGATAATAATCTTCCCCATCTTTCTTTCGTACCTGATCCAATACAAAGTAACTGGTACGATAAATACCATTGAGCACACCCCCATTTCTTGACATAATGGTACGAGTCCCCTTAAAGTCTGAAACAAAAAAAGAAGTGAGCAAATTGCCAAGGGTTCCTCCTTCGTAAATTCCAAAAATATGGGAAGACGAAATAGGTCTGTAGTCAAAACCAAACCAATCCCACTCCCAACCCAGCACTTTATTTTGGCCTATCCAGTGTCCTTGCATTTTTTCCAAAAAATCAAATCCTTCACTGCCGATATCGATTGGTTTGATTTCCTGATTGACAACCGTTGCCGTTTGCTGTACCTCTTCATTTTGGCATGCTGCCATACCTAGGGTCATCACACAAAATAGCATGACCTTAAAAATACTTGAATTCATATGTCTTATTTTTTTCTCGTCCAAATTTCAGACATTGGATGATCGTTAAAATGAAATTCCACATGAAGGCTATCTGTATGGATGACCTTGATTTCAATTTTGTTTCCACCTGATTGAGTGGTAGCTCCGGAAAAACCATCCACAAAAATTCCATTTCCCGTTTCAAGGTCTTGGAATATGTATAAGGGTTGATCACTGCTCCAATGATAACGGGTTGTTCCATCATCATATCCCATTACCTTTCCTACCACTTTTCCATCAATATTAGCAATACGATAGGTGGCCTTATGAAACCTACTCACGACATGCCAGTCCCCATAAATAAGCTGACCTTTATCTTCCCGACAGGAAAGGAAAAGAACGCCAAGTACTATTACAGGCAACCATTTTTCCATGGATACAAAGGTATATAGGCCTAGAATTGGTCTTTTTGACCTACGTCAAAAAACTACTATTCCCATATTGGTCCACTAGTTCGTTTCTTGGGATTTCCCCAATATGAAGATACAATAAGCCTTAATTTAGCCTCCGTTTATTATGGGAAAGTAGGCTGTCACCAGCCTATTTTTCTTTGATGGACTTACACATATGTCCTCTCAAATCAATACTCCCATAAAGGATTCAAATACAGGAAATCCTTGTACCGTTTTTCCATATAAACGTATATCAATTGAATATATTTTTGTACGCCCATGGTCCCTATGTGTCCAAAACATAGCTTCCGCTCGTAAAAACCGCGCTGTAATACCATCCATAGCCCATCTTTAAGACCAGTACAATTTCTTCTCCCAATCGGTATAAAAGGTTAGGTGTAGCTTGCTTTACCAAGTATGGTTTATAAACAGCCAAATTCAATCAGAAAATCCCAAATGGATTTGAAAATCAAACTCTTATATAAAGAATATTGGTAAGGAACCAATCTTGGACTCAATACCCAAACGTCCCATAAGGGCTCTTGATGGTCAATTGTTTTTTGGTAGCATCGGTCACCCTACCCACCACCTGGGCTTCCACATTAAAGCTTTTTGAAATGGCAATCAATTCATCCGCAATGGATTCATCAACATACAGTTCAAAACGATGCCCACAATTGAATACTTGGTACATTTCCTTCCAGTCGGTTCCCGATTGCTCTTGGATCAACTTAAAAAGGGGAGGTACGGAGAATAGATTGTCCTTTATGACATGTAGTTCGTCTATGAAATGTAAAATTTTGGTTTGGGCACCACCACTGCAATGCACCATACCATGAATTTCCCTTGGGGAAAACCGTCCCAGAATCTCTTTGATGATCGGGGCATAGGTACGGGTAGGTGAAAGCACCAATTTTCCGGCATCCAGGGGAGCTCCTTCCACTCCATCGGTCAATTCCTTGTTACCTGAATAGACCAATTCGGAGGGCACCATTGGGTCAAAGCTCTCCGGATATTTTTTGGCCAGGTATTTTGAGAACACATCATGCCGCGCCGAAGTGAGTCCATTACTGCCCATACCCCCATTGTATTCTTGCTCGTAGGAAGCCTGACCAAAGGAAGCCAGTCCTACAATTACATCCCCTGGCCCAATATTGGCATTATCTATGACGTCATGCCGCCGCATGCGGGCCGTAACGGTGGAATCTACGATAATGGTACGTACCAAATCCCCAACATCTGCCGTCTCGCCTCCCGTGGAATGAATCGCAATACCAAATTCCGCCATATCGGAAATAAGTTCCTCCGTACCATTGATAATGGCAGAAATCACCTCACCTGGAACCAAATTTTTATTGCGCCCTATGGTTGAGGACAATAGAATATCGCCCACTGCGCCCACACAAATCAGGTCGTCAATGTTCATGATCAGGGCATCCTGGGCAATACCCTTCCATACTGATAGGTCTCCTGTTTCCTTCCAGTACATATAGGCCAAGGAGGATTTGGTGCCTGCCCCATCTGCATGCATTACGAGGCAGTGATCTGGATCATGGGTCAAATAATCAGGGACAATCTTACAAAAGGCTTTGGGAAAAAGGCCTTTGTCCACATTTCTAATCGCCTTGTGCACATCATCCTTGGTTGCCGAAACCCCACGTTGGGCATAGCGCTTACTTTTATGAAGGGACATTATTAAAGTTTGGACAAAAATAAGGAAAGGTCTCTTTTTTTGGTACCTGAAAAACGATTTCCTGGGTCCGTACCTCTACTCTCCTTTTATCCATAATTGAATTTTGAGTATTTTGACCCCTCCTAATCCAAAATAACCCATCTATGACTCCCAGTAAATTTCCGTTTGTTCTGTTTATGGCTTGCCTAGTTGGGATGGGATGCAAAGAGAAAAAAAAGACCCCGGAACGGTTCAGGGTTGAAAGGACCAAAACCCCGGAAATTGAGAATGAAGTCCACAATCAGCTGACGGCCGAAGAAAAGGAAAATGGTTGGACCCTGCTCTTTGATGGTAAGACCACAGAGGGCTGGCACTTGTACAACTACCCTGATTCCACCTCCGTTTGGACGGTACAGAACGGAACACTGTACTGCGAATCAAAACGGGGTTCGGGAAAACATGGTGACCTAGTGACCGATCATGATTTTGAAAACTATGAGTTGGTATTTGAATGGAAACTTTCGGAGAAAGGAAATAGCGGAGTCTTTATCAATGTGGTGGAGCAAGCTGAAATGCCTGCCACTTGGCACACCGGCCCGGAATATCAATTATTGGATCCTTCACATATGGACTATCCCGACACCACCAAACGCGCAGGCTGCCTCTATGGGTTTTCCCCACAAAAGAATGAAACCGTGACCCAACCGGCGGGAACATGGAATAGTTCAAGGATAAGACAGGTCAACGGTAAAGTGTTCTTTTACCTCAACGGAAACCTAACGGCCGAGGAAGACTTTACCTCACCCGAATGGAACGAAAAAATAGCCATGTCAGGTTTTAAGGTATTTCCGCGCTTCGGTTTGGCCACCAAGGGTCAAATTGCCTTACAGGACTGGTTCTCCGATGTCTGGTACCGGAACATCAAAATCAGGAAGCTTTAGTCTTTTCACCCCTAGACCCAAAAACCGATCAAGCCAACCATCAACAACCATACGTAGCGGGGCAATCAATACTACATACTGGAACATCATTCCCAATTGGGCATGGACGCATTTGAAAAAAGAAGTTCAGGGCTTCTGCTATCCTCAAAGTCAATATCTATCCGATATATGTTTTTTTCGGAAATACCATCATTGGAAGTCCGTACAAAAATCACATTGGCCTCGTCCGGTGCATATCTGGGATCAAGGTCGTTCATTCCACTTTCCTTTTCGGTCTTTAATTCCCTAGTTATTTCACTTTCAAGGTCATATTCAAACAATCTACTATCCAGCCTTCTATAATTATCAAATTCTGAACCCGATACATCCCTTGAAAACAGAATTCTTTTTCCATCAGAGGAAAAATCAATGCCATCAACGGCCCCCAATATACTTTCAAGGACCACTTTTACCTCTTCACCGGTATTGGAATCAATGACCACAAGTCTTGCCTTATACCCCCGTGCGTCGTTGGTTAAAATGGCAATATGGTCATTTACCTGATTCACGGCAACCCTAGAAATAAATTGACCTTCAGGGGCAGTATATACCAAGGAATTTCCAGATTTGTCAATATCAATACTGTAAAGTCGCCCAAAATTTGGATAGTAAATGCTTTTCCCATTATTGTACCAAGCAAATTGCAATTGATCATTCCTAAATCCTGCCATGGGGATTGCACCCGTCAATTGCGTCGCGTTTGAACCATTGGTATCCATCAAAAAGATATGCGCCTGCGAAGCAGTATTGCGTAGAAAGGCTATTTTCCCCACCGTTTGATTTTTCACCGGTCTATAAGAATCGTGGTCCCCACTACTCAGTAGTACTTCGTTTTGGTTTATAGTATCCCCATTCAACGGTTCATCCCCCGAAATGATAACATGGTTGCCCTCCATTTCCCTAACATAGAGAAATCTATTCTGGGTATTGTCTATGACGCGAAAGCTCCCCAATGCACTTTTCACGGGTTCATTGATTTCATCCGTGGCCGTAATCTGCCAAAAATAATGTACCCCAATGGCCAAATCATCAATGATGGCGAACGTGTCCTTTATCTTTTCCAACGTATTGATTTCATTTGAATTTCCCTGTCTTAGCTCCAGTGTATAAAAAACGTCATCATCATCAGAGGTTGAGGAGGACCATATGAACTTAGTCTCCCGTGCAACACCCTCGGCACCATCCTCAGGAGAAAGCAATTTGGGTATGGTAGGGGCTTTGTTCGCTGCATTTACACTATCGAGCTCCATTACCACATTGACGGTGTTCCCTACGGTAACCGTAGCCGATTTGAAACCAGTCTTATAATCTGGGTGGTCTGCCTGAACCGAATACTTTCCCACTGGCACATCCTCCAACAAAAAATAGCCTTCATCGTTGGTAAATACTGTATTGGACGATGGATTTGTGGAAATTTTGGCATTCCTTAAGGGCGTATTTGCCCCTTTGGCAACAATGGTTCCCTCCAAATGTCCCAAATCACTATCATCAATGGTATCCTTTTCACAACCTATCAAAAGAATTAAGGCGAGAACCATATGGCCAACAAACAAGGTGGCCTTATTCCTTAGTATTAAGTTCATTTTCTATTCTTTTTGGTTATATACTTGCCAAACTTGTATTCCATTCCAAAACCTAGATTAAGATGCCTATCATTGTAACTTCCGTTTATGGCCCCATCAAGGGCATCGTTAAAATATTGGTTTCCCTCTGCATAGAAATAGACGTCCCATCTATTTGTAACCCGAGTCTTGATTCCGGCACCCAATCGGAGAAAGGGAGAAGTTCTTTGCTGGGCTATGTCCGAGGGGTAGATATGAATATCGAACAGTATCCCAGTGCCTCCATAGAGATAAGGTGAGACCGTATCAAAGGGAAGTATGGAATACTCAAA
>JBFOLQ010000192.1:0-2556 GCA_040830145.1 Flavobacteriaceae bacterium
AATTGAACATGCCTAAAAAAGATATGTTGCTTTTGGAAAAACTCAATCTCAAACCCCAAGAGATGTTCAATAAAATTAGTGAGATTCGAGTTAAGAGTGACAGTTATCTTTTTTACTATGGTTTTGAAAATGTTTCGGTCCCATCTAATAAATTAAAGAAGGATGTAAGTAAAGAAATGAAGTTTTATATGATACCTTTTTCAGGGATTACTTATGGATGTAGGGGAGGGTATGGTAATGGGATATTAAAAAATCGTTGTGCATTTAAAAACTTGTTGTACTCACAAAATTTAGAAGCAGAAGATTTAGTTTATATCATGAAGAGTGTCAATCTGGCATCCCGCTTGACGGCAATCGAATATTATACTAAGAATATTGACCAGTTTGATTCAAAAGAGAAAGGAATAATTGATGCTTTGATTTATGAAATATTTAAGGAATATGGGAATAAAAAAATTAAAATACTGCTTGGAGATATCGGCTATCATCTAACCATAGAGGATGCCGTAAACCGGAATTTAGAGGAGAATTGTTGGTAATTTGAATTTTGGTAATGGCAAGGATGCAAAAAGTTCTGGCATTTTTTTTACTAGAATCTTTAGCAATACAGTTAAGGGGGTAGGGAGGTAAATTAATGGATATTTTGGATATGTTTGTAATTTGTTTGACATCAACAGTAAAGGCGTGTTTCGAATAAAGATTTTCATCATTCTTCTCTATTCTTAGAGAACCGTTAGTCTGTTAGGGGTCATAAAATGGAGCTCCTCTTAAGCCCAGTGCGGTGAATTGTCGATGCCCATATCCTCCAGGAGCGAAGCCGAAGTGTACGTATCCCCACAAGTAATTTACGATATGAAACCTAGAGAATATATGCGTGTCGAATGGGCAATACCACAACCCCTTGATTTCATGAGCCTCCATGGCAAAACGGGAAATCCCATGAAGGAAATACCGCTGGCATTTTGCAAAAATGCCCTTAAAAAGGCGTTTACCACTCATATGGGGCCGTAGGCAACAATTTTTTTTGGCAGTCCCCGGGAATTGGTATGTTCACGGTATAAAGATGCCTGTACGCCCTTAGAGGGCGGCTTGGTACTGCGCAAATGGGTTTTAAAAAACATATGGGCCTAGTGGGCAGCCTATGGATGGCTTGTTTGGGGTTTTCCCAAACGGGACCGGCAGGGGTGGGCTCCACTGATGGGAGTTCCAATCTCGTACTGTGGTTACATGCCGATACCGAAACGGGAACTTCAGGTTCTGTACTGTCCACTTGGAATGACCGTTCAGGCTATGGTCATCATTTTACGGCCGGAAATGGGGCCGTGTTTCAGGCGGCCTCCCAAAACGGATATGCCGCCTTTGCATTCAACGGAAGCTCCCACTACTTTCAACGGGCCTTTACCGCAGCCTTGACCCCCAGTACCTTTTCCATTTTTTCGGCTACCAATGTCACCTCCAGCAATCGATATAAGGCGGTCATTTCCAATAGGGATGATCCCCCTGGTTCGGCCACGGCCGGTTTTATCCTGTATTCCAGGCCTTCCAACAACCAGTGGCAGTTTTGGACAGGGCGGTCGTCAGGCTCATGGCAGGTTACTACGGGCAATGTTTCAACAGCAGGCAGTTGGGCAGGACAAACCATGTTGTATGCCGGTGGGAGCAACGGGAAACGGCTCTTTGTCAATTCCAATTTGAATGCCACGAGTTCCCATACCATGACCTTGAACCCCAATAGGCCCATTCGTGTTGGGGCCGGAAGAAATGAAAATACCACGCCCAACTATTACTTTCAGGGCGCTATGGGGGAGGTAATCATGTACAATACGGTAGTGAATGATGCCCAACGTATTATCCTGGAGAATTATTTGGCTGCGAAATATGCATATACACTGGCCGCCAATGACCTCTATGATGGGGATAATGCCGCCAATGGTAATTTTGATCATGAGGTAGCGGGAATTGGAAGGGTCAATGCCTCCCATCTCCACGACGATGCCCAGGGTACGGGAATCATCAGGATGAACAACCCAACGGATTTGGGGAACAATGAGTTTCTGCTATGGGGCCATGACAATGGGGCCCTATCCCTAGGGAATTCGTCGGACGTGCCTTCCTCCGTACAGGCTCGGTTGAACCGCGTATGGCGGGTTAGCGAGGCAACTACAGGGGGTGGTGTTGTAGATGTGGGTGGTGTTGACATCTTGGTGGACATGACCGGACTTTCCCGATTCAGCACCTCATATCCGCCCCAATTGTTGGTGGATACGGACAATGATGGGAGCTTTGGCGATGAAACCCCCATTTTGGGGGCTGACTCCCTGGGAAGCAATATCTATCGGTTCAATGGGGTCACTGGGCTCTCGGACAACCTGAGGTTTACCTTTGGTATTGGCTTCCAGACCATCATCACCAATAGGCGTATAACCTATAGGATACAGAAGGACTGAATCCCAGTTACCCTGTTTTCAAATAGGATTATTTTCCTTCGGATTTACCCATATACCGTTTCCAATGCTGGGTCCAGTGGGTATCAAGGGGAATCCATTGGTATGGCAA
>JBFOLQ010000193.1:0-8204 GCA_040830145.1 Flavobacteriaceae bacterium
CCTCTTTACGGGGATTGCCATTCAGTTTTATACCAATCCCCATATCTTTCAACCCAGGGAACGGGACTATTCCTTGGTGGGTTCCTTCTACATCTTTGCACTTTGGATCGGGCTGGGTGTCTACGCCCTCTTCGACGAACTCAAAAAATGGGTCAACCCCAAGGTGCTGGCCCCCACGGTGACCCTTGTCTGTTTATTGGCAGTACCCTCGGTAATGGCGTACCAGAACTGGGATGACCATGACCGATCCAATCGTTTTACCGCCAATGCCTCGGCCAAGGCCTATCTGGATTCTTGCCAGAAAGACGCGGGGGCCATCCTGTTCACTATTGGGGACAATGATACATTTCCTTTGTGGTACGCCCAGGAAATAGAAGGGTACCGTACCGACGTCAGGATTATCTGTACCAGCCTTTTTGTCACGGATTGGTATATAGACCAAATGAAACGAAAAGCCTATGGGAGTGACCCCATTCCATCGCAAATGACGCATGATAGATATCGATGGGGCTCACGTGATGTGCTGTACCACCAAAAACTGACGGATAACCGATGGAACATCAAGGATTTTATAAATTGGATTGATAGTGACAAGCCACAGACCAAGTTCAGGCATCTGCTACAGCAACAAGGTTCTGATGTGTCTTCACAGACCGACAATTTTTTGAATACCGTATACTACCCTACCAACAAAATTAGAATTCCGGTCAATAAGGAAAATGTGCTGAAATATGGCTTGGTAAAGGAGCAGGATTCGGCCTTGATCGTAGACCATATTGATATTGACCTACCATCGGCCATTACCAAGCAAAGTATGATGATGTTGGACATCCTGGCCAATAATGATTGGAAACGTCCCATTTACTTCTCTGGCGGCAGTTTTGACGATGCCGAATATATCTGGATGAAGGATTACCTACAATTGGATGGTATGGCCTATAAATTGGTGCCCATTAAGACGGAACGGAAAAACTCCTTTGAATTGGGCCGCATTGATCCTGACCTGATGTACGACATTGTAATGGGATGGGACTGGGGCAATTCTGGAAGTACTGCTATCTATCACGACCCCCAAACCCGAATTCAGGGATTGTCATACAAGGCTAACTTAGCCCGATTGGTAGAGCAACTATTGGCTGCAAACAAAGTTGAAAAAGCGAAGGACATCGTGGAACTTGCCATGAACAATATGCCCGTTGACCATTACGGGTACTATACCTTTGTAGAGCCCTTTGTGGATGGATATTACAAGGTAGGGGAAACACAAAAGGCCCGTAATCTTTTCGAAAAACTGAAGCTCAAATACCAAGAGCGTTTAACGTATTATGCCGGCCTATCATTAGATCAACAATACGAAAATATAGACGATATCATCACCGATATGGAGGCCTATCGCCGGAACATTGATATCGTCATCCAGAACGATCAAAAGGAATTGGCAGAAAAGGAAACCCTTATCTTCAATGAGTACATTGATAAATTCAGGCACTTCTATGAAGAAGAAGATTTAGGCCCTCCGGTTCATCAAGGACCCGATCCAGACATGAACGACACCGTTTCGCTTTTGGATTCCACCACCGAAGGCGGCAACCCAAACACGGATGCTTCCCAAGACAGGGAACCACTTCCTGAAGAAGAGTAAAAATTATTAAACGTATTCGTTAAGAATACCTATCAGGGTATTGGCATCCTGTTCGCCACTTTGACGCCATACCATTTCCCCCTTTTTGTAGATAATCAAAGTGGGCAATCCCTTAACACGAAGGGCTTGGGACAGTTCCTTGTTCTTGTCAACATCAATTTTTATGACCTTTCCCTTGTCCCCGAGGGCGGCGGCCACATCCCTAAGAACCGGATGCATGGCCGTAGATTGTTCATTCCATTCCGCATAAAAATCCAACAGCACCGGAACGCTCAAATCAATCAATTCACCGAATTTCGACATACACTAACCAATGGATTATCTCCAAAAGTAGTAAAATTTGATAAAAGACTATTTCCACAAGGGGAAATCTATGTTAAGGGGAGGTTAAAATTAGGCGAGGGCCTTCTTTTTGAGTGTAATCACCGTAATTTCAGGCCATATGCCCACCCTACCTGGATAACCGATAAAACCAAAACCACGGTTTACATTGATATACTGTCCCATTTCCTTGTAAATCCCCGCCCAATAGGTATAGCGCCACTTTACAGGGCTCCATTTGAACCAACCGGGAATCTCAATCCCAAACTGCATTCCATGGGTATGGCCGCTCAGTGTTAAATGATAATGGTAATCATCATGTATCACTTGATTTTCCCAGTGTGAGGGATCATGGCTCATAAGAATCTTAAAATCGTTCTTCCCAATACCTGCGGATGCCTTCTTGAGGTCTCCGGCCTTTTTAAAGCCCCCAACACCCCAATTCTCTACCCCAATCAATGCCACACGTTGTCCTTGCCGCTCTAAATACCTACTCTCATTGAGCAACAGATCAAACCCCATCTCACGCTGCAAGGTCTTTAAATCTTCCAGGTTTTGATGCTTATCTTCCGCACTGGGCCATTCCACATAATCCCCATAGTCGTGGTTGCCCAAGACCGAAAAGACACCATCTGGGGCGTCAAGGGTCGCAAAAAGATCTTTCCAAGGGTACATTTCATCCGTTCTATTATTGACCATATCACCGGTAAATACAATGACCTCGCTCTTTTGACGATTGATCAGGTCTATCCCATAGGCCACCTTGTCCCTGTCGTCAAAGCTGCCACTGTGCACATCTGATATTTGGGTAATGGTGTACCCATCGAATGCATCGGGCAAATCATCAAACTCCAAGGCGTATGAAAGTACTTTATAATTGTACTTGCCCCTGTACATCCCATACAAAAGTGCCCCAAAGGGAATGGCCGCCAGGCCCAACGCTACGGTACTTATGAATTTTCTACGTGCTGGGAAGGCACCATTTTCAGACCCGGAGACCGCCATCTTGTTAAAGATCCAAGCAAAGAAACGCACCACATCCTCCAGAAACATACATACAGTGAGCAATAAGGCCAATGTCAAAAAAGCAAAAAAGATGCCCCCGTGCACGCCAATGGAAGGTTGCGAACGATCTTGGAGCCATAGTACTTTAACCAAGACCAAAACCCAGGCCGCTATAAAAAAAATGGCATAGGCCATCTGCAACCATTGGTTCTTAAACACCGTCTTAAAGGCTTGGAATCCGTAAAAGGCCAAGGCCACATAGACAATGGTAAGTATAATCAAAAATCGAGGCATATCATTTTAATTTGGTCAAATATATTAGTCCCTTCTTTTATATGCCTGGGATGCTATGCTTTTTTAACTTCTTTTATGAATTTTTCAAGTTTTTCGGGACTTGAGCGGAAAATTTTACGGTCTGAGATAAAGGATGGGGAATTCATGGAAACCTTGGGTTCACTGGCCAACGTCTCCTCGGGGCTACTTGCAGAGAGGTGTACCGCCCTAAAGCCTATCTCCTTGAACAAACCTATGTTCCCTGCCTGAAGTCCCCCACCGGGCATGATGGTCACTTGATGGGAAGCCTTGTGCAAATCGGCCAATAGTCCAAATCCTTCAGGGGCCGATTTTTGTTGGCCAGAGGAAAGGATGGTATCCACATGCAACCCTTGCAATAGGTCCAGGGCTTCAAAGGGGTCGGTCACCCAATCAAAGGCTCTGTGAAAGGTGAATTTCAACGCCCTTGAAGCGGCTATCAGTTGGGTAGTGCGTTCCACATCTATCTGAAAATTGGCATGCAATGCTCCGGATACGATTCCGTTAAAACCCATATCCACACATACGGCAATATCGGCCATCATTATCCCAAACTCTTCCTCGGAATAGGTAAAATCCCCGCTACGTGGCCTAATCAATACATTTACGGGAATATCTATATGTTCCTTAACCGCCCGTAATAATCCCAAGGAGGGGGTTACGCCCCCCACCCCAAGCTCGGTACATAACTCAATACGATCTGCCCCGGCTTTTTGTGCGTTCAAGGCAGATTCCAATGAATTGGCGCAGACTTCTACCAGCATATGGGCTCATTTACGGGTTTCAACACCATGGATATATTATTTTATTTACGTCGTAAATATAATTGTTTACGACCATGGCACCCAACGACGACCCTAGTGTTCCCAGCCCATTAATTCCCTAGAAAATGTCATTTGTCGAAATCTAAAGGACCCAACATTCATTATTGGCTATGTTGGTACGGTTGTCCGGACATGTTGTTCCGTTTATATCCAACCACCATTACCTCTACAAAAAATGAAAAAAACACTTCTTCCCATATTCCTTCTGCCATTGTTTGTTTCCATGATATCATGTAGTGAGGGGAAAGCCCCATTAGAAGAAAAGCGCCCCAATATCATCTTAATCTTTATGGACGATATGGGCTATGGTGACTTGGAATGCTATGGGCACCCCTTGATCAAAACGCCCCATCTCAATAAAATGGCAGAAGAAGGTATGCGTTTTACCTCATTTTATGCGGCCGGTGCCGTGTGTACCCCTTCCCGGGCCGGAATCTT
This sequence comes from Flavobacteriaceae bacterium, assembly GCA_040830145.1. Lineage (GTDB taxonomy): Bacteria > Bacteroidota > Bacteroidia > Flavobacteriales > Flavobacteriaceae > JBFOLQ01. Next base: position 4,543 of record JBFOLQ010000193.1, read on the forward strand.
AACAGGAAGGTATCCGGTTCGGAACGCACCCTATAATTTTGGGCCCGAATCAGACACCGGCCTTCCCCTGTCGGAAATTACCATTGCCGATATCCTTGGGGAAGCGGGCTATAAAACCACGGCCATAGGGAAGTGGCACTTGGGGCACAAGCCCGAATATTTGCCCACTTCACGGGGCTTCGATTCTTTTTACGGGCTTCCCTACAGCAACGATATGATACTGCCATGGTGTCCCTGGTTAAGTGAGGACGACAAGCTTCATATGTACCGGGATACTTCCATCATAAGGGAAGTGGGCAAGCAACAGCATGAACTTTCACTCGATTATACCCAGGAGGCCATTTCCTTTATACAGAAAAACAAGGGGAACCCCTTTTTTCTTTATTTGGCCCACAGCATGCCCCACTTACCGGTAAGCGCCCCTAAAAAATTCCAAGGAAGCTCAGCAGCCGGTTTGTATGGGGATGTAATTGAGTCCATAGACTGGACCGTTGGGGAGATATTAAAAACACTGGAGGAAGAGAATCTCAAGCAAAACACCTTCATTGTCTTTACCAGTGACAATGGCCCTTGGCACAACCTCCCCGACCGTATGTTGGCAGAGGGCATTGAAAAATGGCATACGGGGTCGGCCGGAATGCTACGTGGGGCCAAGGCAACCACCTATGAGGGGGGACTTCGGGTGCCGGCCATTATGTATTGGCCGGGAACCATCGCCCCACAACAGACCAACCGGGAGTTGGTGACCGCTTTGGACCTATTTCCAACATTTGTGGAAATAGGAGGTGGTGAATTGCCCAATGGGCTCGTATTGGACGGAATGAACATTCTTCCAATGATTACGGGGAAAGGCCCCTCCCCGAGGAATACCTTCTTTTACAGCAAGGAAAAAACATTGGAGGCGATTCGGCAAGACGAATGGAAACTACGGATTACGGAAAAGGATGGTAAGGAACTGTACAATCTCCATGAAGACCCCAGTGAAATGTACAATCGGGTTGATGCCCATCCGGAACTGGTCAGGGAACTGACCCAAAAATTGGAACGGTTTGCCAAACAAACCGAAGCCGACGTCCACACCGAAATATCGGAAAACAAATGATGTCCTATATTTAAGGACCGTTTTGAAATTTGTAAGAACCTACCTGCCGTCATTAAGGAGGAGCGCGGTTACATCGGTGAAGAATTTTGGAATGGCCCAACAACCATTAATCAAGTGATATAACAGATGAAACGAAGAACCTTTCTAAAAAACGCTACACAAGGTACCACCGCCATCATGACGACATCTCTATTGGCTTCCTGTGACCCCAAAAAAAAGACGGTGCCATCCCCAAATGCCGAAAACCCTGTACGGCCCATTGTGGTCTGCACCTGGAATTTCCACAATGCATCCGCCAAGGCCTGGGAAGTCCTCAATGGTGGAGGAAGTTCCCTTGATGCCGTGGAACAAGGTGTGCGGGTTGAGGAGGCCGACCCCAATAACGAAACCGTCGGGTATGGCGGAAGACCAGACCGTGATGGCAATGTAACTCTTGACGCATGTATTATGGACAAGGATGGTAACTGTGGATCGGTCGTCTATCTCCAGAACATTGCCCATCCCGTATCCGTGGCCCGCAAGGTAATGGAAGAGACCCCCCATATTATCCTGGCCGGCAAAGGGGCCGAACAGTTTGCCTATGAACAAGGTTTCAAAAAAACCGACCTCCTTACCGAAAGTACCAAAAAACAGTATGGGGAATGGAAAAAGAAAGCCCAGTATGAAACCATCATCAATATAGAGAACCACGATACCATTGGCATGTTGGCCATTGACCAAAACGGGGACATTGCCGGGGCCTGTACCACAAGTGGCATGGCCTATAAGGTAGCAGGCCGGGTAGGTGATTCACCCATTATTGGGGCAGGGCTCTATGTGGACAATGAAGTGGGCGGTGCCACCGCCACGGGAGTAGGTGAGGAAGTAATCCGCACCGTGGGAAGTTTTTTGATTGTGGAATTGATGCGACAGGGGCTATCTCCCCAAGCGGCTTGTGAGGAGGGGGTAAAACGCATCATGAAAAAGAACGAGGGCCGCGAGGATTTCCAAATCGGGTTTTTAGCCATCAATAAAAAAGGGGAAACCGGTGGGTACTGCGTTCATCCCGGCTTCACCTATAGGGAATACTCTGAAGAGGGTCACGTAAACCAGGAAGTAGGGAGTTTTTATTCATAGGCATAAGACCACCCACATAGGGCTTGTTTTTTGGTACAAGGCAATTTCATGGCATCTTGATTCCCGGTTCTTGTCTCTTGATTCTTTTTTCTACTTTTAGAGTTTCGTATTTCCAACTTAAGAACATGTCTGACCAAAAGCGCCTTTTCCTACTCGATGCCTACGCCCTTATCTTTAGGGGATATTACGCCTTTATAAAAAATCCACGAATCAATAGCAAGGGAATGGACACCAGTGCCATCATGGGTTTTATGAATTCCCTATTTGATGTAATCCGGCGTGAAAAACCCGATCATTTGGCCGTGGCATTTGACAAGGGTGGCAGTGTGGAGCGCACCGAATTGTACCCTGAATACAAAGCCAATCGGGATGAAACCCCTGAGGCCATTAAAATAGCAGTGCCTTACATTCAGGATATTCTCAAGGCCATGCACATTCCCATAGTGGTACAGGAAGGTTGGGAGGCCGATGACTTAATAGGCACCTTGTCCAAACAAGCTGAAAAAGAAGGTTTCAAGGTATATATGGTGACCCCCGATAAGGATTTTGGCCAGTTGGTTTCCGAGAACATTTTTATGTACCGTCCCGCCCGGATGGGGAACGGCATTGAGATTTGGGGCATTCCCGAAATCCAAAAACGGTTTGGTGTGGAACGCCCAGAACAAGTCATAGACTACCTAGGAATGATGGGTGACGCCAGCGATAATATTCCGGGACTCCCAGGGGTCGGTGACAAAACGGCCCAAAAATTCATTGCACAATTCGGTTCCTTGGAAGGCCTCTTGGAAAATACTGACCAACTCAAGGGCAAAATGAAGGAAAAGGTAGAGGCCAATGCCGAATTGGGCCGTCTTTCCAAGAAATTGGCCACCATCTGTATTGATTGTGACGTTTCCTTTGATGCCAAGGATTATGAACTTTCGGTTCCTGATGGGGAAAAGGTGCAGCAGATTTTTCAGGAGTTGGAGTTCCGTCGCCTTCGGGAGCAGTTCATCAAACTCTTTTCGGAACCGGATGATGCCACCGTTGCGCAAACCGACAGTCCCAAGCTCCCTAAAAAAGCATCACGGCCCGCAGGCAGTGGGCAGTTCTCCCTTTTTGGGGAAGCGGCGAGCCAGACGACAAAAACAACCCCCATTGAGGAGGTCAGCGGCCGACAAACACTGGCCACTGTTCCCCATGTGTACCAAAGTGTGGCCCAGGGATTGGCCATGAAGCTATTTGTACAAAACCTGATGAAACAGAAGTCTGTCTGTTTTGATACAGAGACGACCGGGCTGAATCCATTGACAGCCGAATTGGTGGGCATTGCCTTTTCGTGGGAAAGTGGTAAGGGCTTTTATGTGCCCATTCCCGAAGAAAAATCGAAGGCACAGGAAATTGTGGAGTTGCTACGTCCTTTTTTTGAGGATGCCACCATTGAAAAAATAGGTCAGAACCTCAA
>JBFOLQ010000194.1:0-2087 GCA_040830145.1 Flavobacteriaceae bacterium
AAAGTATTTGGCTGCCCCTTGATTTTAAAGGTTGAACCCCCTACCCTCTCCGAAATAGATATGGTGAACCCCCAGACCACCATCATATCTGCCCTACAGATCAAGACCCAGTGCAAAGAGTATTTTGGGGAGTTGGCCAAAAAGCGCATTACGGCCGTTGCCTTTGAATATATTCGGGATGAGGGCGGTAAATATCCCGTGGTGCGATCCCTGAGTGAAATTGCCGGTACGTCATCCGTTCTCATTGCGGCTGAGATCATGGCGGCCACCAATCAAGGCAATGGACTCATGTTCGGGAACATCAGCGGGGTGCCCCCCGTGGAAGTGGTCATCATTGGGGCGGGTACCGGGGGTGAGGTTGCGGCCCGATCGGCCCTGGGATTAGGAGCCTCGGTCAAGGTCTTTGACAATTCCATCACCAAATTGCGGACCCTGCAGACCCATCTTGGGCAGGCCGTCTACACCTCTACCATTCAACCCAAGAATCTATTGAAGGCCCTACGGCGCTGCAATGTGGCCATTGGTGCGGCCCGGGGAAAGGACCGCTCCCCCGTAGTGGTTTCCTCCTCCATGGTGGAAAACATGAAGAAAGGGGCCGTGGTCATTGATGTGAGCATTGATATGGGTGGCTGCTTTGAGACCAGTGAGGTCACCACGCACGATAACCCCACCATTGAAAAATTTGGGGTCATCCATTATGCAGTACCCAATATTCCCGCACGCTATCCCCAGACCTCCTCTATCTCCATCAGCAACATCTTTACCCCCTATCTCCTAAAACTGGGCGAAGATGGTGGCCTGGAGAATTCCCTGCGATTTGATAAGGGCCTGAGAAGTGGCCTGTATATGTACCATGGTATTTTGACCAATAAATCGGTCGGGGAATGGTTTGACCTCAAGTACAACGACATTAACTTTTTAATTTTTTAGAAGCTGTTTACTTTTGTACCACCTAAATGAACTCGTCTTGGGTTGTAGAATTCAAGCGAGAATATAAGATTTTGTGCCCATTTGAAAACTTTTATGAGGTGCATAGCAGGGCTATGGGACAAGAAAAAGGAGAAAAATGGGTGCAAAAGATAAATTTACAGCGAATTTTTACAACTCAAGACGAGTTCAATTAATACGTAGGTACTAAACATCTTTTCCATGGATTTTATCAGGAGGTTTGGCTACTTTCTTTTTGGACTGGCCATCGGTCTTGTTTTTTTGGCGTTCTTTCTTCGGAAAAAATCGGATGAAACCGGGGTTGAATTCTGTTACTTGCCCAATTGCCGCGTTCTAAAGGACATCCGGTCAAAACCCATGGAATACGCGCCCGGGGTGGCCCAGCTTCTCAAGGGTCGTACCCTGGACTCCCTACATATCACCCATATGTTGCGGGAGGGGAACATTGATTTTGGAAAGAGTGATACCCGAACGACTCCCTGCAAGACCTATCTGATCCAAGCCCCCGTTGATGGAAAGGAAGCCCACTTTACCATTAAAAACTGTCCGAACAAGAGTATTTTGACCACGGTGGACCTGTAGGTTTGGATAAAAGGCGAAAGACCGCTTCACTCAAAGACATACGATAAGGGAGCATCCCGCAGCGTACACGCAAAAAAGTTGCCAAATGGTGGAAAAAGGGTAAGCTACAACCAACCCTAAATAGGCAATACCTAAAATAAGGCTTTACATCTTCCGTCTTTTTCGCTCCTTGACCAATAGCTCCAGCTCACGGCTGGTCTGGCCGGCCACGGAGGTGTTCTCCTCTGCCCTACGGATCAAATAGGGCATCACGTCACGTACGGGCCCAAAGGGCAGGTATTTGGAGACATTGTAACCGTGGGCCGCCAAATTAAAGGAAATATGGTCGCTCATGCCATAGAGTTGTCCAAACCAGATACGGTTGTCGTCATGGGGTACGTTGGCCTCCTGCATCTGTTGCAACAAGCGATAGCAACTGGCCTCATTATGGGTACCCATATAGAGGGAAATGTCGTCCAAGTTTGACAAAATATAGGTCACGGCGGTATCAAAGTTGATATCGGTCGCTTCCTTTGAGGCACATATGGGCGTGGGGTATCCGTTTTCCTGGGCACGTA
>JBFOLQ010000195.1:0-2700 GCA_040830145.1 Flavobacteriaceae bacterium
CATCCTCATTGGCATCCCCCTCAACAAACAAGACCTCATCCCCATGCCTTTCAATGATATCCTTGTCCTTTTCAATAACCACAAAAGGTCTTTTATAGGCCTTAAGCCTTTCGGCGGCTTGTGTACCATTACGGCCATAGCCACAAAGAATAATATGGTCTTCCATGTGATTGATCTGGTTTTTCAATTTCTTCCGCTTCAGAAGCTCCAACGTGTTCCTGCCCACAATATATTCGGTAATGACCGATATGGCATAGGCAAAGACAAAAACGCTCGCTATGATTAAAAATACGGTAAATATCTTAACATGGGGGGGCATGGGGCCCACTTCGGTAAAACCAACCGTAGTTACCGTAATGATGGTCATATAAAGGGCATCCAACCAAGAAAGGCCCGAAAGAAAATGAAACCCCAAAACACCTATCAGCAACATGGACAGCATGAGTCCAACCGCTAAATAAATCTTTGATTTAAATAGTCGTAGCATATTTATAAATCAAAAACCGATGTACGTTTGGTGTAGACAAGGTCCTTTATCTTAAGCCAAAAGGCCAAGAAAAGATAGAGGGCAAAACCAAAGCCAAAAGTAACGAACGTCAGGTAGATGAATGAGGTGCGTACCACCCGTGCGCGAATTCCAATACGTTCCGCTATACGCCGGCAAACCTCGAAACCGCGTTTTTGAAAATAGTACAATAACCTATAAAACCAAGGCATCCCCAAAATTACATTTTTTCGGTCAATAGCGAAGTACCTATGGCACATTGCATACATCTATTATGGGTACAGTAGGTGTGATAGAGTTCCAAGACCGACTGGGAGTCCATTGCATGATCAACGGGCAATCCCAGTTCAATGAATCGGGCGACTATGCTGTTTTTCTCTGTGGGTATCCCACTGGCCAATGAAATTACAAAGTCCTCAACCGGTTTTCCCATATACGCCCCATAACAAAATTTCACGGGTAAAATGGCATTGATAAGCAAGATATCCTTAAAGGATTCCGTCAATCCCTTGGTTCTTTTTCCCGTGGTCTTTCCAAAGGTATAATGGGTATCCCAATAGGTACTGGCAGTACATGAAAGCAGCCCTCTGAGTGAATTGGCATCGGGTGCGTGCATCAGTTCTTGAAACAGACTGTCATTCTTGGCGTACAGGTCCGCCAATTGGGAAAGTCGAACCGTGGGAAAATTTGACGGACGCAGCCTAAAGAACCCCGGTGCTGGGATTCCCGTGGCATCAAGACTGAACTTTTTGGCCAGATATTGGTATTCTTTCCTCAGCTTGGCATGATAGGTATCCAGATGTCCTTCGTCTTGCAATAGACCTGAAAGTCCAAAAAAGACACTTTCCAATTGAAATGCATCCCTCCCTATTTTTCGCACCACGGAAAAATCCATGCGCTTGGCCATCTGCAAAAATGCCTCTCCGTTGACATTGGATCCAAAACCTTTGAGCAGAAGCGTAAAGAGTACGGCCTCCCAGTTGTTCCGCGATGTACGCAATAGCTCCTGTACCCTATTTGATTTATGCTGCAAACGCTCAATGTAAAGACGCTGTAGCCAACCGCGGACTGTTACGGTATCCGTATCCTTTAAATCACCTTCACAGTTGACAAATTTCTTTCCTTGTTTAGATTTTAACCTATGGTAGGCCCCCAGTAGCCCTCCTGGAACGTAGTCCCTTAGGCACAGGGTTGAAACCTTTGAGCCATCCATCCTAAATACATCCACGTCATCTTCCCAAACTACATGCAGGATCACATTGTCATAATTTTTGTCCAGCTCATGCCCATGGGCATACCAATCGGATGATTTAAGATGCATTTCCACATTTCCGGCCCATAACTGTTCCCCAATTAGAATCCTTGCGTTGAAAAAGTCTGGTCCCGTATGCTGATTATACATTCCAAAATCAACAATGGAAACCACTTTGCCATCCGTGGATGTCATTTGGGAAAAGGGCAGCTTCTTAAACCGCCAGAGGTAATGGAGGAAATCCTCTTGCATATGCCTAAGATACGCAATGCCCTACCATTTTCCGGCATACCCAAGATCACTTCCCGTTCTTTCCTTTAAATAAGCGTATTTGATGGTGTTTATCTGGCGAATGTGGTGATAATCATGGGCCAGCCAATTGGTAAGGAGATAGCGGGCGGACAAGGCCCCAAGCACAGGATGCCCTATACATTGGTTCCAATTGGCTTCCACGTTTCCCTTGAGTGTTTGAACGGATACTTCCCTCTCCGCAAGAAAGGTCCTTAACCGTTCATCAAAATCTTGTTCGGCATAATTGTGCTCCCTTGGCCAACCTTCCGGATCAATGGGAATGGGAACTGCGCCATTTTCTGTCAAGGCCAAGAGTATACGTGCCCTAAAATCAAGGACCTCCTCATCACATAAATGACAAATTATTTCCAAGAGGTTCCAACGGTCCCTTTCCTGCCTGTACGATTGTAAGCCCGGGCCAACATCCTTGAGCAAGGAAGAGAAAACAGTGGCGCTATGGGATAATTGGTCTATGAGTTGCCGAACGACCATGGCATTATTCTTCCACTTCCCCTTCCCACTCCATAAAACCACCTTCTAGATTGTATACGTTTCCAAAGCCCAAACTGCCCATAATGGCACAGGCCTGTGCACTACGGTTTCCAGAACGGCAGTATACATAATAATTCTTGGAAGTATCCAATTTTTGAAG
>JBFOLQ010000196.1:0-7210 GCA_040830145.1 Flavobacteriaceae bacterium
GAGGCTCCCAGGAACACCTTCCAGTACACTTTTCTTACCTTCCTTTAGCTTGATTTGTTCCCAATTCCGTTTCACCTCCTCTTCATCCTGTACTTCTACCCCACCATAGATGTGCGGGTGCCTGTTCACCAGTTTGTCACAAATACCGTGGCAGACATCAGCAATATCAAAGTTGTGGCTCTCACTACCGATTTTTGCATAAAATACGATATGTAATAACAGATCGCCCAGTTCTTTCCTCACATCATCCATATTCCCATCCAAAATGGCATCACCCAGTTCATAGGTTTCCTCAATGGTGAGGTGCCGCAATGATTCCATCGTCTGTTTCCGGTCCCATGGGCATTGTTCACGAAGTTCGTCCATGATGGTCAGCAAGCGATCAAAAGCCTGTAGCTGGGATGTCCTATCGTTCATGTGTTGAATTTTGGCAAAAGTACAAATCCAACACCTAGGCATATTCAATTATTTGCTATTTTTAGCAAAAAGGGCTCCCCGGAAAAACCAACCCCATGCGACATCTTCCCTTAGTAGGACTTCCCATCTGTCTTCTCTTGATTTCCTGCCAAACAAAACCCAAGGGATTGATAGCCGAAAATGCCTCATTGGAAATTGCTGGGGAAGGATTCTCATTTACGGAAGGACCGGCCGTTGACAAGCGTGGCAACGTATTCTTTACCGATCAACCCAATGACCGAATTCTGGTATGGGAAGCAGGGACAGGGAAAATCAACACCTATATGGAACCCGCCGGAAGGGCCAACGGATTGTATTTTGACCATCATGAAAATCTTTTGGCGGCAGCTGATGAAAAATTTGAGTTATGGCGGATTGGCAAGGACAAAAAAACCACCATCCTAGTCAAAGGTTACGATGGGCTACAACTCAATGGCCCCAATGATATTTGGGTGGCCCCCAATAATGGTATTTATTTCACGGACCCCTATTACCAAAGGCCCTATTGGGAACGAAAACAAAAGGAAATCAAGGAAGAAAGGGTTTATTATCTTGCCCCGGATGGCACCGGCTTACAGGTCGTTGCCACTGACCTTGTACAGCCCAATGGCATCATTGGCACCCCAGATGGCAAAACCCTTTTTGTGGCCGATATTGGGGACCAAAAAACCTACGTCTATGACATTGGCAGGGATGGTTCCCTATTGGAAAAAACCCTTTTTGCCCCGATGGGATCTGATGGGATGACCATGGACAATCAGGGAAATGTGTATCTCACTGGCGATGGGGTCACCGTATTCAGTCCCCAAGGGGAAAAAATTCTGCACATCCCCGTGCCGGGCCAATGGACGGCCAATGTCACCTTTGGGGGGCCAAAGGAGGGCATGTTGTTCATTACGGCAATGGATAAGCTTTATACCTTAAAAATGAACGTCAATGGCGTACGTTGGCATTAAACCGATAAAATATGGAATGGAAAAACTTATTTGACCAAGAGGGATCACAGCAAATGATTGACCGTATAGAACAATTGCAACCTGATACCCAACCCCAATGGGGCAAAATGAATTCAGGCCAGATGCTGGCCCATTGCAATGTGGCCTATGACCTAGTGTACACGGACAAATATCCAAAACTCAAGGGATTAAAAAAGATAATGATCAAAATGTTCGCCAAGGGCATTGTCACCGGGCCCAAACCCTATAAAAAAAACATGCGCACCTCCCCTATCTTTTTGGTAAGTCCACAACAGGACTTCGAGAATGAAAAGAACAAGATCATAGCCTATATCAAAAAGACCCAGGAATTGGGCGGGACCCATTTTAATGGTAAGGAATCCTATGCTTTTGGGAAACTGACCGAAAAGGAATGGAATACACTTTTTTCAAAACACTTGGAGCACCATCTACAACAGTTTGGGGTGTAGCCCTACACATGGCAATTTCATTCAATTTTACGTAGTATGCCTCGACACAGGCCTGGCATGACGATTGTGTCCCAGATAGGCTTTCGAAACATTTAAAAGTATACGATGAAGTAGAAGGTGAATATTTTGGGGGCATAAAGCCAGTGTAACGAAAGTCTTGATGTCACACCGAGCCTGTCGAGGTGTATTTTTGGAATCAACTGTCAAGGGCAGTGGTTAGACAGGCTTACCCACTTCCCATCAAAATCGTCTTTAGGGAAAATGGCTCTTGCTTGAAAACTATGAAAGCACAACGGACCAAAAAACAGAATAATAAAATTCCGTACCACTATCTACTTCTTAAATAAAAAATGCCCTGACGACCTAGCGCACCAAGTCAAACATCCGGGTATATTTTATGATAAAACTATTGTTCAGGGGATTGCCATCCCGTAGATTGTGGTTATACACTACAAAGAGCCCGGTATTGGCCCGTTGCAACCAACCGAAACGGATATTGGCCGACCATAGGTCAATGGAGGTATTGTTCTGTACCAAACCCTGCAAATAGATATTCGGTGCAAAGGAATACGCCAATTGTCCAATGAACAGGTTGGCCGTAAAATTCCCCACTGGCAGGTTTACCACATTGCTCCCATAGGTAAGGCTGGCGTTGAACTTGTCTCCCGACCGAAGACCCAAAGTGGCCGTATTGAGATAGCGGGTCCCTCCAAAAGACCCTCCCATCACCGAACGGATATTGATGGACACCGGCTTGCTTTGATTGGTAAAAAAGATTAACTGGCTCTCCGCATGGTTATAGGTTCCCGGCTGCACGGTCACCCCATCCGAAATTTCAAACGGTTCTGTCACCCCTTCCTTGGTAAAGTTGATTCCGGTATGCAATTCCATCCCGTTCTTATACTCCCAGTGATTGTCAATGTGTAAAAATCCCGTCTCGTGAAACCCTTCAAAGTTCCAATATCCACGATATGAAATATGGGGACGGTATTCCAAGATCTTGGCATCGGGATTTTTAGGCCTTAGATGATAGAGTATAAGGCCCTCAGGCTTTTTAAATGAGGGACGTAACAAAAAACCAACCTCTGGATTGAATCCCTCCCCTACTTCCGTATAAGCGGCCCGCATCACCCAATTGTCCCATTGGTAGTCAGCCTGGAATTTAAAGGCATGCTCATCAGTCGCATCATCGTCCCCAGCGGACTTGGCCACAAAACCCGATAGGCGTGCCTTATCCCCCAATCCCAATTTACCGTCTATGGCCAAGGTACGGTTAAAGGCATCCGTAAGGCTGATATCCTCCTTGTTGACCCACACGGCCCCCAGGGCAGACCGCCCCTTGAACTCATGGTTGACCCTGGCCACCGTAAAGTTATTCTTCACAATGCCCTCTTGGGCCACATCGTCCGTCCACATACTGAGGAAGCCCACATTCGTCCGGTTCAACTTGCCCGAAAGTCTTGCCCCACCAATGATGGGAACTACACTGCCCCCTTCCCCTATCCCAATCCTTCGACTGAAGAACAGGTCTACCTCCCCAGGGCTTCCGACTGTGAACTGCCCGGCATTTTCTAGGAAAAATGGTCGCTTTTCAGGAAAAAAGAGATTAAAACGGTCCAAGTTCACCTGCTGTTGGTCCACTTCAACCTGGGCAAAATCAGTATTATAGGTCAAATCCAACGTCAAGCTTGGGGTAATGCTATATTTAAGGTCGCCTCCGGCCTCAAAATCAAACTCCGTTTCAGAATCGGTAACGGTATGGTCCTTGCCCACACTGCCCAACACATAGGGTATCAATTTCAGATTCCCGGGGCTCTTGAGGTCCAAACCCGTTAAGGTACCCGCTAAGGAAAGTCGATTTAGGTTTAGACCAAGGGGCATTAGGGACCAATATAGGATTTCGTTGGATTTCCTAATGTTTCGCCTAAAGTTGATACCCCAATCCTTGCCAGACTGAAAACGCAGGGTACGAAGGGGGATGGCAAATTCAGCACTCCATCCAAAGTCTCCCACTTTCACGGAAACCGACCAAGACCCATCCCAATTAAGGTTGAACCCTCCAATGGTCCCCCCTTGTTGTCTATTGGCATTGAAATTCCCCTGCCCCTCATTGTCTACTTGGGCATCGTATTCCACCCCGAGGGGGTTGGTCCCAAAAATGAAACCGTTTTGATTATCGTTATAGGTGTCCAGTATAAAAATAAAGGCATCGGTATTGTCCAAATTCGCATCGCGACGGGCATCTGAAACCACCAACGCCCCCGGATCTGCGTCATGGCAAACGACCCCCACAAAAAAAGTGTCTTCCGTATAGGCAATACGAATCTCGGTTTTTTCACTGGCTGCCGCCCCGTAATTGGGTTGCATTTGTTTAAGGTCCCCAAAAGCAGGAACGCCCATCCATACCTTATCATTGAGGACATCGCCGTCCATTTCGGGTATGGTAGTGATGGATAGGGCCTTCGCCACTGGAAAGGATTCCTCCTGCGCCATGAATGGTAGGGTCCAAAGTATGCCCAAGAGATACATGACCCAAACAGCGGGCTTGGGGTTACGGAAATTCATAAAATTGGATATTGGTTGGTTATCCAGTAAATGTACATGAAATCATTTGCAAACAAAAAAGCGGCCCCAGGGCCGCTTGCAATAGTGCTTTGTAAACCGGCTTAGCTAAGCTCCCGTTGTACCATATAGTAAAAGGCAGGACGGCTCTTCATTCGGATACCCGACATTTTATCGGCAACGGAATGAATGGCAGCCATGGCTTTTTCCTTATCTATAACGCCCAATTTTTTCTCCACAAAATTGCGTCGTACCGTTTCCAATTCCGATGCATCCTGACCAGAGACCAAGGTGGCATCCTTATTGTTTACCATGGATTTAAGGCTATTTACGTACTTGTCCAATTTTTCATGATCAATATCGGTCACCCCACATTCGTTCAACTGGTTCACGGCCGTTTCCTTCATTTTCGCCAATTTTTCTGCCAATTCACTCATAGTTACTAAATTTTATGTTGGTTTATGCATTACTAATCGACTGAAAGTTACAAAAAAATCCCCCTAAAAGGATTCCCGTTTTACAATTAATGTAGGGGGCTTCCCCTTCATCTCCGACATACGTATCCCCCTCCCTAAAATTTAATGATCGTATCGGTCGTTTTGCCCGTAAAATTGATATATTGGGGCCAACTAATCCCTTTTACACATGACCGCATATCTATATGAATTGGTAGGAAGCTGTATGTTGATCTTACTGGGCAACGGGGTAGTCGCCAACGAACTATTAAAGGGCACCAAGGGCCATGGGGCTGGGTGGCTGTCCATTACCCTGGCTTGGGGATTGGCTGTTTTTGTGGCCGTCTACATTTCAGCGGATTACAGTGGCGCACACCTTAACCCTGCCGTAACGATTGGGCTTGCCACGGCCGGTAAATTCGCTTGGACCAAGGTAGGAGGATATATTGTGGCCCAAATCCTTGGATGTATGTTGGGCAGTACCATCGTGTGGCTTACCTATAAAAAACACTATGACAGTACCGAGGAAACAGATTTGGTCAAGGCCACCTTTTGCACAGCACCGGCCATCCGTACACCGTTTTGGAACTTTGTCACCGAGGCTATAGGAACCTTTACCCTGGTCTTCGGGGTTTTCTATATTGCCAGTGGTTCCTTTGGGGAAGAAACCATATCGTTGGGTTCATTGGACGCACTGCCCGTAGGGCTATTGGTATTGGTAATTGGTTTGGCCTTGGGTGGTCCCACAGGATATGCCATTAATCCGGCAAGGGATTTAGGCCCCAGGTTATTGCATGCCATACTTCCCTTAAAAAACAAGGGGGATAGTGACTGGGGCTATGCCTGGGTTCCCGTAATGGGGCCCATTGTGGGGGCGGTCATTGCCGCTCTTGTGTATATGGCATTGCCTGTTTAAAAATGTGATTCATGTGTGCCAAAAAGAATGTGTCTCCAAAGAAATACCTGTACTTGGTCCTTCAACTGTGCCAATGGGAACGGACAGATTCCTTAACTTCATGGCGTAAAGAATATGGGGCATGAAACATATTGAACCGATTGCCATACAGGGTGCAAGTGACACAAAAACCATGGTAGATCCGAAGGGCAAAAAGAATTTCCCGACAAAAACCCGAATGTATATGCACATTCCCAAACCAATATACTATTTGATCATTCCCTTGATGGCCATGACCACAATGGGCGTCCAATCACAAGAAATCATCACGTTGCCCCATACGGTCCCAGACGCCCCCCAATGGTCCCATTCTGAAAAACAGTATTTCTCCCCATTGTGGCAGACAGAGACCGTAACCAACGTATCTATCCCCACCATGGAAGTCTTCAGACCCGATACCCCCAATGGCACTGCTGTCATTGTAGCACCGGGAGGGGGGCTTTACGCCCTTAGCATCAATAGTGAAGGTAACCATGTGGCCCAATGGTTGGCAAAAAAAGGGATTACCGCCTTTGTACTCAAATATCGCTTGGTACCCACTGGGGAAGATGGTGTACTGGACTTACAAAACGATTGGAGCACCGATTTTGAGGGGACCAAAAAAAAGGTACAACAGGTATTGCCCCTGTCTATAGCTGATGGGCTATCGGCCATTGCCTATGTCAGAAAAAATGCCAAGGAATTCAATCTACGGCCGGACAAGATTGGGTTTATGGGCTTTTCAGCTGGAGGCGCCGTCACCATGGGTACTGGACTGGGATACATACCCGGGACCCGACCTGATTTTATCGTCCCCATATATGCATGGATGACAGTCATGGAACCTTATTCCGTACCCGGGGATGCCCCGCCCATGCTGGTTATCTGTGCAGCGGATGATCCCTTGGAACTGGGCCCGGCAAGTGTGCAACTGTATGAAGATTGGGTCACTCATGAAAAAGTGGCGGAACTGCATATGTATTCCAAGGGAGGACATGGTTTCGGCATGAAAGAACAAGGATTGCCATCTGACGATTGGATCCAACGATTTTACGATTGGGGTGTGGCAGAGGGCCTCATCATAAACGGGAATTGACCATGACCTTGAACAAAACGACCATTCTTCTTTGTATGTCCCTATGTATGTCCTGGTGCAATGCCCAGGACCCAAATCGATTTTTGGGGGAAGTCACCGCTATTTCCCAAAAATACGATTCGCTCTGGAACGGTACCCAGGAAACGTATGTGTTTACCGGAAGCTCCAGCATACGGTTTTGGGAGGACCTGGAGGCCCATTTTCCCGATCGTCAGATTATAAATAGTGGATTTGGGGGATCACAAACGTCGGATCTATTGTATTTTTGCGAAAATCTTATC
>JBFOLQ010000197.1:0-2395 GCA_040830145.1 Flavobacteriaceae bacterium
AAATGACTTGCAGGAGATGTGGGTAAGGCAATTAAGGCAACCTTTTCTAAGTTGGTGGTTTCATCTTAACGTAGACATTGGAAAGAATCTTGGTTTATCAGGGGAGGCAAGGGCCATCCTTGATAAAATCATTCAAAAAAGGGTTGCTGCTGGGGACCGAAAGGATGATTTGTTGGATATGTTGCTCAATGCACGTTATGAGGATGGAAGTTTTATGACGCGCCAACAATTGATTGACGAAGTGATCATATTGTTCATCGCGGGTCATGAGACCACGGCCAATGCATTGAGTTTTACCCTGTGGCTTCTCGCTAGGAATCCATCGATACAGGAAAAGGTCTTTATGGAAGTTTCCAAGTTGGACTTTGGGGGAGGGTTGGATCTAAGTGTACTTTCCCAGCTGTCTTTTACAAAAAACTGTATTGAAGAAAGTATGCGCTTGTATCCACCTGCCTATTTTGTGGATAGGGTAAGTGTTGAGGGGGATACCATAAAAGATTCATTCCATAAATCGGGCACCATATGGCTTGTCAATCTATATGCCATGCACCGCCATCCCGAATTTTGGGACCGTCCCCATGATTTTGTCCCAGAACGGTTTAACGTCCAAAATGCGAAAAGTTTTTCGGGCCATTACTTTCCATTTGGGGCGGGCCCCCGAATGTGCGTGGGGAATAACTTTGCCATGTATGAAATGATACTGGTCATTTCCCAAATTGTACAACGGTATAAATTGACCACTCCCTTGCAGCAGATGGAACTGCAACCACTGATTACCCTACGGCCCCAAAGTGCTTCCATCGCATTCAAGGCGAGAACTGGATAGAATGGGAACATGTTCCATGCCATGGCGGGGACAACCAATGATCGTTTTTTTGTGGCTAAGCTTTACTCGAGGCGTATATTAAAATCAATATATTGCATACAAACTCAAGATGAGTTCTTACATCAGTTTTAGCATATTTAGGGAATGAAAAACCATTTTATACATTTCGCACTACTTATTTTAGGGTTGGGTTGTATTGGGAAAAGCATGACACCAATGGAGGTGGCAACCCAGTACTATCAAGGATTTGAGACTGGTAACTTTTCCTTGGTGAAGTCCCTTATTTGTGATAGTCTCACCATTAGTTCGGGAGATTATCATACGCCTTATTCGCATGATGGTTTTTATGAATTCTTTAGATGGGACTCGGTTTTTAGGCCAGACCATAGGGTGGTCAGTATAGTAGCCGAGGGGGATAATATCCTTGCCACTATAAGCACCTTTTCGATGCGGTATGAGTTTTTGGGAAACAACCCGCATACCTTTAGGCACAAGTTGTCATTCAGGGACGGAAAAATTTCAACTATTGAGGATGTTCCCATTCCGGGGACAGATTGGGATATATGGCAAAAGCAAGTGGATTCCCTTAAAAGTTGGATATCCATCCATCATCCTGAACTTAAGGGCTGTGTTCATGACCTAAGTATGAACGGGGCCATACGGTATGTAAAGGCCATTGAACTGTATGGAAAAAGGAAAAACAATCTTACCCTAAAATAGCACGTTCATCATTAAATTTACGATAGCTCAGATAGATGGCTCCAATGGCAAAGGCAATTAGGGATACTAGAATAACACTATAATAAGCCATGTTAATGGTTCCAGCCATTACTTCCTTAATGGCCAAACCTATATTGAGTACAGGAATGAATGCGGTGGTCCAATTAAGCTCTATGCCGGGCATCATGGCCAATACCAATGGTAAAATAATGGCCATGATAATGGGTGTCGCCTTACTTTGGGCCTCTTTAAACGTTTTTGCGCCTGTGATAAGGGCGATAATGATACTGGATAAAAAGAGGGCGAAAGGAATAAGCAAAAGCAATATCAGGGAAACCGATTGAAAAGAGAGCATCTCATTAATGGCCGATTGAATAAACGCAGGAATCCCCTCAATAAACTTTAGTCCAATGATAAGTCCGATCAAGTTCAAAAGTGCGGGAATAAAACCCAAAAGGGAAGCAACCACGGTTTTTCCCATAAGAATGGAAAAACTCGATACAGGAAGTGATAAGGTAGTCTCTATGGTTTTTCGTTCTTTTTCTCCCGTGACTAGATCAATACCAGCCAATAGACAGCCCCCCCACATGCTCAGGATAAAAAGATAGGGGATAAAACCACCAAGGCGCTTGCCCAAAAGTTCCTTTTGTTCACTTATTTCAATCACTTCTTCCTGAATGGGAACCAGTTTTACCGGGTCAACGTTCAAACGGGCCAATCGCTCTTTTTCAATGGCCCTCTTGAAGGTGGAAAGTATTTCAGTGGTGCGGTTGTTCACATTATCCTTTGTGCCGTTGCGGTATATCTGAACATGGGCCGTTCCCAAGTTATCCATGATGGAATTCCAGC
>JBFOLQ010000198.1:0-3891 GCA_040830145.1 Flavobacteriaceae bacterium
ATTGGAGGAAGTGGGGAAGAGCATGGAAAAGAACAAAGGCGCCTTTGAAGATGATGGCAACCAATTGCTTGACAATTATATTACAAGGGAAGAGCTTTGGGCCTGTACTTCGTGCAATGCCTGTGTGGAGGCTTGTCCGGTAAGCATTGACCCCCTTTCGATTATCATGGATATGCGTATGTACTTGGTCATGGAGCAGTCCGCTGCGCCATCTGAACTCAATAATATGATGGGGAATATTGAAAATAATGGAGCGCCTTGGCCTTTTAACCAAATGGATCGCCTGAACTGGGCACAAGAAAATTAAAAAGACAGAGGATTAATGGCAAGTGAACTAAATGTACCTACCATGGCCCAACTCTTTGCCGAGGGCAAACAGCCCGAGGTCTTGTTTTGGGTTGGATGTGCCGGAAGTTTTGATGATAGGGCCAAGAAAATTACAAAGGCCTTTGTTCGTATCCTGAACAAGGCACAGGTATCCTTTGCCGTATTAGGCACTGAGGAAAGCTGTACGGGTGATCCGGCCAAAAGGGCGGGGAACGAGTTTTTGTTCCAAATGCAGGCCATGACCAATATTGAGGTGCTCAATGGATATGGGATTAAAAAAGTGGTAACCGCCTGCCCACATTGTTTCAACACCCTTAAAAATGAATATCCTGGATTAGGCGGTGAATATGAGGTGGTGCACCATACCCAATTTTTGAACGGGTTGCTGGAGGAAGGTCGTTTGTCATTGGAAGGGGGTACGTATAAAGGAAAGCGAATCACCTACCATGATCCGTGTTATCTCGGCAGAGCCAACGAAGTATATGAGGCTCCAAGGGAGTTGATTAAAAAGTTGGATGCGGAATTGGTGGAAATGAAAAACTGCCGAAAGCGAGGACTCTGCTGTGGGGCCGGTGGGGCACAGATGTTCAAGGAACCGGAAAAGGGAGAGAAGGACATTAATATGGAACGGACCGAACAGGCGCTGGAAACGAGACCAGATGTAATTGCGGCCGCTTGCCCTTTTTGTAACACCATGATGACCGATGGTGTCAAGGGAAAGGAAAAGGAAGCGTCCATAAAAGTGTTGGATATTGCCGAAATGATCGCTTCGGCACAGGATTTGTAAGTAAGGAATACTGAGAGAAGAACACTAAGGACGATTTTGCCAGGACTCATTATGACCGGTAGTATTGACTCCCTTTGATTCAAATGGAAAGTCTTTCTTTCCAAATTCCAAGGTTTTCTGTCTGTCAAACAGTCTTTTGGTTTTTCCCTTTCAATAGATAATAGGTTATGTTAGTGGATTTTAAGGACTTACCAGGAAATGCACGGGTATGGATATACCAGTGTAACCGTAGTTTTACGGATGTGGAACTTCAAGAGGTCAAGGCTTCCCTGGAAGCTTTCCTAAGGGAATGGACAGTGCATGGGGCCAATCTCAAAGCCGGTTATGACCTGCCCTATGGACGTTTTATAGTGATAGGGCTCGATCAGTCCGTGAATGCGGCTTCAGGCTGTTCCATTGATGCTTCAGTTCATTTTATCCAGCAGTTGGAGAAAACATTTGAAGTGGACCTTTTGGATAAAATGAATGTTTCCTATAAACAAGGGGAGTACATTGCCTATAAACCTTTGATGGATTTTAAGAAGATGGCATCCCAAAGGGCCGTCTCAAAAAATACAGTGGTCTTCAATAATTTGGTAACGAACAAACAAGAATATCTTGAACATTGGGAAGTGCCTGCGTCCGAAAGCTGGCATGCCCGATTTATCCCATAAAATAGGCTTTTTCCACTGTTTTTTCAGTATTGTGTGATGCAATAAATTGAGAACAAACCAGTTATCATCCTAGACCAAACACTGACTATGCGAATTTTCATATTCCTCCTTTTTTTTCTGGCCTTGGTGTCCGTCAAAGGGCAAAGTCCGTTGGTTGCCCAGGATAGTAGTGCCCAAAAGCGATGGGTAGAGGAAAGGTATGGGAATATGACCCTTGAAGAACGATTGGGCCAACTTTTCATGGTAATGGTCGCCTCAGACAATAAAGCAAGTGAGGAAAAAGCCAAGGGCTTGGTACAGGAGCATCATATAGGAGGCGTTATTTTCTCAACGGGAGGCCCTGTAAGGCAAGCTAAGATGACCAATGAATTACAAGCTCTTTCCAAAACACCTTTGTTGGTGGGAATGGATGCTGAATGGGGACTTTCCATGCGATTGGATTCCACTTTTGCCTTTCCCTGGAACATGACCTTGGGAGCTGTGCAAAACAATGCCATTATAGAGCGGATTGGACAGCAGATTGGGAAGCATTCGAAGCGTTTGGGGGTGCATATCAATTTTGCCCCGGTATTGGACATCAATATCAACCCCAAAAACCCCATTATCGGGAATCGTTCCTTTGGGGAAGATCGGGAGAATGTGACCCAAAAGGCATCGGCTCTTATGAAGGGAATGCACAGTGGGGGAATCCTATCCTGTGGAAAGCACTTTCCAGGTCATGGGGATACGGCTACTGACTCACACCACGCGCTTCCCATCATAGATTTTTCCAAAAAAAGGCTGGATAGTATTGAGCTCTATCCATATAGAAAATTGATAGATCAAGGATTGAATAGTGTTATGGTAGCCCATTTGGGCGTTCCCAATCTGGAGATTGATAAAAAACTCCCCTCATCCCTTTCCGAGCAAATTGTATCCGTAATTCTCAAGGAGCAAATGAAGTTTAAGGGACTGGTATTGACCGATGCCCTAAATATGAAGGGGGTAACCGAGGGGAAGGATAACGGCGATGTGGAAGTTTCCGCTTTCTTGGCC
Organism: Flavobacteriaceae bacterium; assembly: GCA_040830145.1. Classification (GTDB taxonomy): domain Bacteria; phylum Bacteroidota; class Bacteroidia; order Flavobacteriales; family Flavobacteriaceae; genus JBFOLQ01. The sequence goes on from JBFOLQ010000198.1 coordinate 2,803, forward strand.
GGGAATGATATCCTTTTGATGCCCACCGAAGTGGGAAAGGCAAAGGAAAAATTGATAAAGGCCTATAAAAAAGGACGATTGACGGAAGAACGTTTGGCGCATTCCGTAAAAAAAATACTGATGGCCAAATATAAAGTGGGACTCAATGCGTATAAGCCCGTAAAAGTGGAAGGACTTTACGAAGATCTCAATGACCTCCAAAGCAAGATTGTATATGAGGAAGCTATGGAGAATGCCATTACCGTGGTAAAAAATGATTTTCAGTTGCTCAGTATCAAGAACCTCGAGAACAAGAAAATAGCATACGTCAAGTTCGGAAAGGGAGATGGCGAATCTTTTTTGGAGGAAATGAACAGATATGCTGAAGTAGATGAGGTTTCAGCCTTGGATGTAGTGACATTGAAAAAGAAGTTGACCGATTATAATTTGGTGATTATTGGCCACCATACTGGCAATAAGAGCCCTTGGGAGTCTTATAAGTTTACGGAACAGGAACGACGATGGCTTAGGGAACTGGCACTTGAAAAAACATCAAATTTGGTATTGGTCTCCTTTGCCAAACCGTATGCACTTTCAGATGTAAAGAGCTTTGTGGATGTAGATGCGGTGGTGGTGGCCTACCAGAACAGTATAGTGGCCCAGAAAAAGACGGCGCAACTACTTTTTGGTGCCATTCCTGCCCATGGGGTGCTGCCCGTTAGCGTGCACCCGGAATTTGCGGTTAACAGCACGTGTCAATTGTCAAGCCTTCAGCGATTGGGATATTCCATTCCCGAACGTGTGGGGATGAGCAGTGAAAAACTAAGGGAGGTGGACCGCTTGGTCAAAAATGGACTTGATAGCCTGATGTATCCTGGAGCGCAAGTTCTCATCGCAAGGCATGGAAAGGTGATTTATGCCAAAAGCTTTGGAAGCCCCACCTATGGATCGAACATCAAGGTGGACGGCCGGCATAAGTACGATTTGGCCAGTATGACCAAAATTCTGGCAACCTTACCGTTGATAATGAAAATGGAGGAAGAAGACAGGATTGAGCTGAATGATACCTTTCAGGAGCTTATTCCCGAATATGCAGAGACCGAAATTGCC